>JAFVPI010000139.1 GCA_017505405.1 Mogibacterium sp. | reverse complement strand
AGGCTCGATGGCTACTGTTCTGCAGGGTAAGGTAGACGGTATTCTCATAACGGGCCGCTACACCCGCTTCCGCGGACTCATAGATTACATACGACAGTATACAGGCTGGATCGCACCTATATATGTATATGAAAATGAGGTCGAGCAGGAAGCGATGTGCGCCGGAGCACTCAGAGTCCTCAGAGGAGAAGAGGAAGCAAAAGTGTATACGGGCAAAGACATGATTAAACTGCAAAGTATATAGTATTTCAAAGCTAAGGAGGGTAAAGATATGTTGGAAAAGCTGGAGAAGATCCGCGAAGAGGGATTCAGGCGAATAGCTGAATCATCGGATCCGGCCATGCTTGAGGCTGTCCGCAAGGAGCTTACCGGAAAAAAGAGCTCGCTGCAGGAGGTCCTCAAGAGTCTGGGCGGACTCGATCCTGACATGCGCAAATCTGTCGGAATGAAGGCAAATGAGGTGAAGAACCTGTTTGCAGAAAAAATTCAGGCCCGTCAGGAGGAGCTTATAGCAGGAGCATCCGCGGTAGAGGGGGAGATCGATCTGACTCTTCCCGGAACAGAAGTAAGCGGAGGGGCGCTGCATCCTATAACCCAGATGTGCTATGACCTTAATGACGCCTTCAGATCACTTGGCTTTGAAGTTTACAGTGAAGACGATATCTCGAGTGAGAAATACGCCTTTGATAATCTTAATTTTGCTGCCGATCATCCGGCAAGAGCTTCCATGGATACCTACTGGCTTGAAGGTACCGAAGATAAGAGAGGAAGCGAAAGACTTTGCCTCCGTCCTCATCTGACAGGCGGCTCGGTAAGATATCTCCTTGAGCACGGAGCTCCTGCGAGATTCGTATATCCGGGCAGGGTCTACAGAAATGAGACTACAGATGCGCGCCATGAGAGAGCATTCTTCCAGTATGAGGCTCTTATTGTTGACAAGGACATCTCGTTCAGCTCGGGCCGCGTTATGATAGAGGCTATCCTTGAAAAGGTATTCGGACGCAAGGTAAACGTAAGGATGAGAGAAGGATTCTTCCCGTTCACGGAACCGGGATACGAGATCGACATGGAATGCCTGCTCTGCGGAGGAAAGGGATGCAAGGCCTGCAACCATGCGGGCTGGATCGAAGTCATGCCGGGCGGAGTTATCCATCCGAATGTACTCAGAGCAGCAAATCTTGACCCTGATGTATGGACTGGTTTCTACACAAACATCGGTCTGGACAGAATGGTAATGATGCGCTACGGAGTAGATGACGTAAGACTGTTCCACAGCGCTGACCTGAGATTCCTCAAGCAGTTCAAATAAGAGAAGGAGGTAAGCTATGAACATTTCGATGAAATTCATCAGCAGATATGTCGATCTGCCGTCAGATCTCACATATGACCAGATAGCGTATGACCTCACTATGAGAACTGTAGAGGTCGAGGATGTTATCGATACGGCAGCAAAGTTCCATGACATTGTTGTCGGAGAAATAAAAGAAGTAAAAGCGCATCCGAATGCAGATGCCCTTAAAGTGTGCATAGTAGATGTGGGCGAGGAAGACCTCAAGCAGATCGTATGCGGAGGAAGCAATCTTACGGCAGGCCACAAGGTATGCGTTGCAAAGCCGGGTTCCGAGGTCGTATGGCACGGCGAAGGCGAACCGGTGAAACTCAAGGAAACAAAGCTGAGAGGCGTTTCTTCATACGGAATGATCTGTGGCTCAACTGAAGTTTATCTGGCTGACATTTATCCGCCGAAAGACGAAAGGGAGATCGTGGACTTCACAGAGCTTGGCGTTGAGTGTGAAACCGGGCAGTGCGTTGCAGCAGCTGCCGGTCTCGATGATGTAATACTTGAGATCGACAACAAATCACTCTCCAACAGACCTGACCTCTGGGGACATTATGGCGTTGCAAGAGAGCTGGCTGCGATATATAAAGTGCCGTTCAATGAGCTCAGTGACGAGCTTCCTGAAGGGCTGCCTGAGTATCCGGTAGTCATTGAAGAGCCTGACAGATGCAACAGATTCATTGCAACAAAGATAGACAATGTCTATGTAAAGGAATCACCGGCATGGATGAAGACTCTCATCAGCAATGCGGGAATGAGGCCTATCAACGCGCTCGTTGATATCACAAACTTTGTGATGCTCGCAGTCGGATCACCTCAGCACGCCTATGACAGTACTCATGTCGAAGGAGACAAGATCGTTGTAAGACTTGCTGAAGACGGCGAAAAGCTGGTGCTCCTCGATGAGAAGGATCTCGAACTCACACATGATCATCTCGTCATCTGCGACACCCAAAAGCCTCTTAATCTCGCAGGTATCAAAGGCGGAAAAGATGATTCCGTACTGGATACAACAACATCCGTCATTCTGGAATGCGCTGTATTCCCGGCTCCGGGTATCAGGCGCACGACTGCATATTTCAACGAAAAGACAGATGCAGCGCTCAGATATGAAAAGGGCATCGATACTCAGAGAGCAGGACTTGGCGTCTCGATGGCGCTCTCGCTGTTCAAAGAGATCTATCCTGAGTGTGAATTCACTGCTTTCATGGATAATTACCCGGTCAAGACTGAGAACGCTGTGATCGATATCACCCAGGACTTCCTCGACAGGAGACTCGGAGAGGTAATAGAGAGATCTGAGATCGAAGACATACTCTGCAGACTCGGATACAAGGTGGAGTTTTCTGACGGAACATATCACTGCATAGTTCCTACATGGAGATCGACGGGCGATGTTTCGATACATGATGATATCCTCGGAGACATTGCAAGGCTCATAGGATACGAATACTTCAGAAAGCAGCCTCTTCCTGTCAAGTTTGAGGAAGCTATACATCAGGTGGATGTCGACCTCGCAAGAAGACTCAGAGAGTATCTTGCTTTCAGATGCGGCATGAACGAGATCTTCACATATCCGTGGATCGATGAGAAATACATCCGCGCAGCTGGGATCGATCTCGAAAAGTCCGTAAGGCTCGCGACACCTCCGGCACCTGAACTCGGATACCTCAGAGCTTCGCTGATACCGGGAATGCTCGAGACTGTTGAGAAGAATCACAGATTCTTTGATGAATTCGCAGTATTTGAGGCAACTCAGGTGTTCGAAAAAGGAGAATACAGTCCGTCAAGCGCTGACGAGGTGCTTCCGGTACACAAAAACATGCTGAGCGGAGCATTCGCCGGCAAGGATGCAAGGGAGCTCTTCTTCAAGGTGAAGGGCGTTATCGAGAGAATGCCGGGATACTGCCACTTCAAGCCTTTTACATTCAGTCAGAAGACGAAGCCGTCATGGGCAGATGAAAAAGTATGGCTCAATGTGATCGAAGAAGGTAAGGTGATCGGCTCTGTCGGACTTATTTCGGTACAGGCGCTTTCCGAATCCGGCATCAAGCTCATCAGCGCTGCAGCGTTCGAGATAGACACGGCAATGCTTGAGCCGTATCCGTCAAGGACAAATGAGTTCAGACATCTGCCGCAGTATCCGCTTGTAGAGCAGGATCTGTCGCTCCTTGTTGATGAATCGATGACATGGGCGGAAATAAGCGAAGCAATAAAGTATATGGTCAAGGATCTGAAATTCGTTGAGGAGTACCGCGGAAAGCAGATCCCTGCAGGCAAGAAGTCAATAATGCTGAGCCTCAAGATCGGAAACGATGACTCTACAATGACTTCAAAGCAGATCGAAAAGAAGATGAACGGGATCATAAAGGTGCTCGGCAAAAAGTGCGGCGCCCAGCTCCGTTAAAGGATGGCAAAATACGAACATATTGTTACAACTGAAGAAGAAGGGCTGACCATCAATCAGATCCTCCGCATGAATTACAAGTTTTCAGCGAGGTTCAGAACCAAGATGAAGTATCAGCAGCTTGTAGATCTGAACGGAACACCGACTCCGTGCTATGTAAGGCCCGGGGTCGGTGATGTAATTGGCGTAAGGCTGCCTGAAGAGACCAGCGATTTTGAGCCCGAAGACATTCCGCTCGATATCATCTATGAAGATGATGATCTGATACTCGTCAATAAGCAGCCGGGCGTTATAGTGCATCCTACAAAAGGTCATCCGCAGCACACGATAGCGAATGGTGTGATGAAATACATGATAGACAGCGGACAGTCGTTCAAGGTCAGATTCGCAAACCGCATCGACATGGACACCACTGGCATAATCATAGTTGCGAAGAACGCCAATGCTCAGAATGAGCTGTCATCGCAGATGAGGCGGAATACTGTAGTCAAAAAGTATTACGCGCTGGTCGAAGGCATCGTAGAGGATGACCACTTTGAGATCGATCTGCCTGTGGGAAGGCCGGATCAGGTCTCCATCCGCCGTGAAGTAATGTACGAAGGCGGAAAGAATGCCCTCAGTGAAGTCAGCGTTATTGAACGCTATGATTCCGGGAAGTACGGACAGTTCACGCTGGTCGAGGTAATACTCCATACGGGTCGCACGCATCAGATCAGGGTGCATCTTTCACATATAGGTCACATCATTACGGGAGACATACTCTATGGCGGAAGCACAGAGCTGATGCAGCGGCAGGCTCTGCATGCCTATTACATAGAATTCGATCATCCGATCACGAAAGAGAGAGTGAGCTTCAGAACAGGCCTTCCTGACGATATCAGGAACGCTGTGGACAAACTGAAAAACAGCGCTGTATAAGCGCTGTTTTGGTTAAACAAGATAAAAGCTTATGCTCTACAGAAGCTTGCTTGAGAGCTTGCTCCAGTGATCGTAAGTCTTTGTGCGGATCAGCCGGATCTCTTTATCCGAATGGGTGATCTCCATCCGCATCACACCTCCGAATTCATGGGTGCGTCCGTCAAAGGAGACAAGCACCGTGCCGCACTCGCATCTGCCTGTACCGGCAATCGTGATGATCTCACGCGATGGGAGTATGAGACTTGATTTGAAGCACCTGTAGGCGCTTGTGCTCATCGGAGCGATAGGAGTGAGCTGAAGAACATCGAGCTCAGGTGATATAAGCGATCCGCCGAGCGAGTAATTATATGCGGTGGATCCGACAGGTGTGGAAATAATTATCCCGTCACCTGAGAAATCCTGGATCTTAGTTTTGTCAATAGAGACCTCGTAGTGAGAAGCATGTGAGTAAGGCCCTCTCACAACTATTTCATTCAGTCCTGTGCGGAGAAATTCACCTCTGCGTGTAACGATCCTTGCCTGAACAGGGCTGATGTGCTGGAGCTGATATTCACCCTTTGAGATATACTCCATGGTCTCTCTGAGCTGTGTCGGAAGAGCTTCCTGAAAGAAACCGAGATGCCCGGTATTTATGCCGATGATAGGCACTTTAGGGAAACCGCACTTGTGAACGAAACTGAGAAATGTGCCGTCTCCGCCGATGCAGGCGAGAAGATCTTCATCACCGGTAAACTCTTCGACTACTTCGTAGCCGAACTCTTTGACCAGTGGAATAAACTCGCTGTAGGCTGCTCTCGATTTGTCCTTCTGATTACAGAACACGTATATCTTCATTTTACACTCTCCGTATGCTATAATATTCTGTCAGGATATGGAATTTGAGCAATATTGCTCTGTCATTATAAGTATTATAGCACCAGAATCACTGTATTTGAATTATAAATGGACAAGGTCAGATTTTACCGCATACTCGATATAGACTCTGCTGATGAGTTTCAGTATTATGAAAACCTCTCAGCTCTTCTCGAGGAAGACGAATACATAGAAGAAAACCTCATAAAGGATCTCATCCGCAATGTAGACAGAGAGAAGCTCGCTGAACACATGAGCTCATATTTTGATGGCTTTCTGGATCATCTCCCGGATAATGAGACTGACCTTTATGTGATGGTGGAATCCATGGGAAGGGTGTTCGATGGACTCATCATGGATGATATGAGCGATGCTGATATCGATGCTCTCGCATCGGAGATATCGAAGTTCCGCAAATGGTACGTTCATGATTCCAACGCCTTTAATAAACTGACCGGTGAGGAAGCGAGCGTAAGGGATGCTAGATTCGATCTCGCGGCAGCAAAGCTCCTCGGTGAAGATGCAAGCTATGATTTCAGGCTTGCTCTTGATTACGATATCGATGGCTTTGATGTAAGGATCGCGGACATGATCGGAGCCTCGTTAGCATCGGAGAACGGTCCTGAAAATGAATAACAGGGAAGCTATCGAAAAAAGGGAATATGAGCTTCTTTCTCCGCTTGCCTGCAAGGCTGCCGAATCGAAGGGAAGACGCTTCGAAGAGGAACAGTGCGAATACAGAACGGATTTTCAGAGAGACAGAGACCGCATAGTGCATTCAAAGGCATTCAGAAGGCTGATCCATAAAACACAGGTTTTTCTGGCTCCAGAGGGAGATCATTACAGAACACGTCTGACACATACACTTGAAGTATCACAGATAGCCCGTACTGTTGCCAGGATCCTTGCCTATAATGAAGACCTTACAGAAGCTATTGCACTCGGTCATGACCTCGGGCACACTCCTTTCGGACATGTCGGCGAAAAAGTCCTTAACAGGATATACCCCGGCGGATTCGTTCATAATGAGCAGAGCCTGCGTACAGTTGATGTCATCGAGGACACTTCCAGAAGAAGAGGGCTTAACCTTACATATGAGGTGAGGGATGGCATACTCAATCACCGCGGAAGCGTTGTTCCGATGACGCTTGAGGGGCAGATCGTAAAGATATGCGACCGGATCGCATATGTCAATCATGATATTGACGATGCCATACGAAGCGGTGTCATCACCTTTGAACAGCTTCCTGAAAGAGAGATCGGAATCCTGGGCAGCACCCATTCCGACCGTATAAACAATCTCATAATAGACCTTTGCAAAAACAGTGAAGGCAAAGAAAAGATATCCTTATCTCCGGAATTTGCTGATTCGCTCGACAGACTCAGATCGTTTATGTTCAGAAACGTTTATAACTCGTCTGAGGTGAGAGGTCTGTCCGACCTTAATAAGGTTGAAAGGATAATCAGCTCTCTGTACAAATACTACATTGAGCATTCAGACGAGATCCCGGGTGTATATAAGCAGATCGAGGAAGAAGAGGGCACTGAAGTCGCTGTCAAAGACCTCATTTCGGGCATGACGGACAGATACGCTCTCAATCTTTACGACAAACTCTTTGTTCCGCAGGGCTGGAGGCAATTGTGATACATGGCTTATGACAACTTTACAGACGAACTGAAAGCTCAGCTGAACATAGTTGACGTAATAGGCCGTGAAGTGAACCTGAAAAAGTCGGGATCCAACTACATGGGACTCTGTCCTTTCCACTCCGAAAAGACTCCTTCGTTCAGCGTAAATGAGGGAAAGCAGTTTTACCACTGTTTCGGATGCGGCAAGTCGGGTGACGTGATCGGCTTCGTTCAGGAATATTACAGGCTGCCTTTCATGGAGGCGGTAGAAAAACTTGCTTCTGAGAACGGCATAAAGCTTCCGGAGAGACGCAGCAGCGGGCCGAAGATAGATTACGACAAGTATCACGGCATAAATGCGAAAGCGGCGAGATTTTTCTATAACTCGCTGGGAACAAGAGGCAATAAAGGACTTGCGTATTTGAAAAAACGCGGGCTCAGCAAGGAGACCATCACTGCTTTCGGCCTTGGCTATGCTCCTGCATCGGGACGTGCTCTTGTTGATCACCTGAGGAGTGAGGGAGTTTCCGATGATGATATGCTGAAACTGGGACTTGCCAACAAGGGCAAGGACGGACTTTATGACAAATTCCGCGACAGGGTGATGTTCCCTATAATCAGCACGCAGGATAAGGTCATAGGCTTCGGAGGACGCGCAATAGGCGACTATAAGCCTAAGTACCTCAACTCACCGGAGAGCGAGATCTTCCTCAAGAAGAACAATCTTTTCGGACTCAATCTCACAAAGAAAGAGATTGATAAAGAACAGCGCGCAATAATCGTTGAGGGCTACATGGACATGATATCCCTGTATCAGAACGGTATCCGCAATGTGGCCGCATCGCTCGGAACAGCGCTGACCCTCAATCAGGCCAGACTTCTTTGCAGATATTCAAAGAATATCGTTCTGTCATATGACTCTGACCAGGCAGGCATCAGTGCTGCGCTCAGAGGCATAGACGTAATAATTGCTGCAGGAGGAAAGCCGAGGGTGATGAATGTCACCGACGGCAAGGATCCTGACGATTTTGTAAGAGCACACGGAAGGGAAGCCTTTCTGAAGCTTGCAGACAACGCTGTGCCTGCGACTGATTATAAACTGAGGCTTGCCAGACGCGGTTTTGATCTCAGCAATGACAGAGACGTACTTGAATATATAGACAGAGTCGTACCTGTGCTCAGAGATCTTGGACCTGTGGAGCAGGATATATACGTCCGCAGGCTTTCAGAGGAGTTCGGGATCTCCGAAAGTGCCATTAATATGGCTGTTAGGGCAGGTGGCGATAATAATAAAACAGTAAACCATAACACCGGCAACGCCAGAAATGAAAGAATCGTCAGAGATTCGGCAAGAAGCGCCGCAGGCAAAGGCTTTTATGACCGCTTCGAGATGGCATTTGTGATTCTGGCAATGCACGACCCAAGATATATCAGGCGTTTCCGTGAAGACGGCATAGTCTTCGGCAGCGCGCTTGCGAATAAAATATTGCTCGTTGAAGAATCGCTCTGCAATGATGCGCAGACTGCGGTCCGCGGGATAAGTAAGGAGAAGATATTCGAAGCGCTCGATCCGGATGAGGAAGCGGAATTCAGGAAACAGCTTGGAAACATACAGACAGGACCCGATGATGAGGCCTTCTACAGAGAGACGAAGGCAGGGTACCTGGCCGGAAAATACCGGGACGAAAAAGCCGAAGTCACAAACAGCATAGCGGTAGCAGAAAAAATGGGCAGGACCGATGAAATTGAAAGACTTGTGACAAGGCTTGTAGAGCTCGATTCACTCATTAGTAGCACAATGGAGGATTGTAATGCCTGAAAAAATCAAGAGTAAAATCAATGGATTTGGAGACATCTACATGGATGACGACAACGAAACATTCGAGGCATCAAAAACAGAAGAAGCAGCGAACATGATAATTGAAGCTGCAAAGATGACCGGCAATGAGATCACTTACAGTGAGATCAATGCTATGATTGCTGACTCAAACTTCGACAAGGATGCTCTTGAAGAAATCTATGATATCGTTGAGAGCAAAAACGTGAGCATCATTGAAACAAGGGAGCCGAACGCAAGCGAACTTGAGGATGATGATGTTGATGATGATGAGATCCTTGAACTGGAGATGGAAGAAGATGATCTGCTCAACGACGAAGAAGACGAAAAGAAGAGCGGCGTCATCATCAAATCTTCCGGAGAGATCGAAGTCAGCGATTCTGCGAAGAATATTCCTACAGACGATCCGGTAAGAATGTACTTCAAGGAAATAGGCAAAGTGCCTCTGCTCACTGCTGATGAAGAGCGTGAACTCGCTATCAGAATTGAACAGGGTGATGAAGAAGCAAAGAAAAAGCTCTGTGAGTCCAATCTCAGACTTGTAGTAAGCATTGCGCGCAGATACCTCAACAGGGGTCTTTCTTTCCTCGACCTTATTCAGGAAGGAAATCTGGGTCTCATAAAAGCTGTTGAAAAATTCGACTACACAAAGGGATATAAGTTTTCTACCTATGCGACATGGTGGATCAGACAGGCCATAACAAGATCCATAGCTGACCAGGCGCGTACCATCCGTATCCCAGTACACATGGTAGAAACGATCAACAAGCTGATCAGGATCTCCAGACAGCTTCTGCAGGAGTACGGCCGCGAGCCGACCAGCGAAGAGATCGCAAAGGAGATGGGTATCACTGTTGAGAAGGTCAGGGAAATCAAGAAGATCAGCCAGGATCCTGTATCGCTTGAGACACCTATCGGCGAAGAGGAAGACAGCCACCTCGGCGACTTCATTCCGGATGAAGACATCCCTTCACCTGTGGATGCGGCAGCTTATTCCATGCTGCAGAAGCAGCTCCGTGAGGTTCTCGATACACTGAGCGAAAGAGAGAAAAAGGTACTGATACTCAGATTCGGCCTTGACGACGGACGTCCGCGCACACTTGAAGAAGTAGGCAGGGAATTCAACGTAACGCGTGAAAGGATCCGTCAGATCGAGGCGAAGGCTCTCCGTAAACTCAGACATCCAAGCCGCAGCAAAAAACTGCGCGATTATCTGGAGTAATGAGACTGAGCAAAAGGATATATGCACTGGCAGACAAGGTAATCAGCGGCGACAGCGTAGCCGATATAGGGACGGATCATGGATACGTCCCTATGCTTTTAGTGAGGCAGGGCAGGTCTCCGCACGTCATAATGTCGGATATAAGCGAAGGCTCGCTTGCGAAGGCGAAGGAGACATTCGCGGCAAGCCGTCTTGAAGACCGCGTCTCCGGATCGGACTTCCGCATTGGAGACGGGCTCCGGACCATAGCAGCAGGCGAGGTGGATGAGATCATCATTGCAGGTCTCGGCGGACATACCATAAAGAACATACTTGCTGATGACGAAGCAAAGAGCAAAAGCTTCAAAAGGCTGATACTTCAGCCGAGAAAGCATTCAGGGACGCTGAGATATTATCTTTATACCCATGGCTGGGATATAGAGAGTGAATCGCTGGCTGAGGAAGGAAAGTTCGCATGCGAGATAATCACAGCAGTTCCGTCCGGTGATGAGTGCAGGGAAGCTCCTTATCCCGAGGATGATATCCGCTGGAAATACCCGGAGGAGATGGCTGAATCAGATCCCGGACTTGCCCTTAACCGCATACGGTGGAAACTTGGCAGCCTTGAAGAGCAGGAGTCCGGCCTTAGCTCCGGTGCTGAAGAACACAGAAGCATTCTTGATAAGATAAAGGAAGATCACGCATATCTGACAAAACTTGAAGAAAAAGCTGTCAACGCGTTGAAAACTTTTTGAACATGATTATAATATATCAGTAATTTTGGGCAGACCAGGCGATCGCGCGCTTACGCATGAGGAAAGTCCGGGCTCCGCAGGGCAGGGATGACGGATAACGTCCGCCGCAGGTAACTGTAGGGAAAGTGCAACAGAAACATTCCGCCGAAACGGGTAATGCCGTGGTAAGGTTGAAATGGTGAGGTAAGAGCTCACCGGGGCTGTGGAGACACAGCTGCCGTGTAAACCCCATCCGGAGCAAGACAAAAAGGGCATTTTGTGGTGCGGCCCGTACCCGCCCGAAGGTATGTCGCATGAGGCTGCAGGCAACTGCAGTCCAAGATGGATGATCGTCAGATACAGAACCCGGCTTACGGTCTGCCCGGATTACTTTTATAAGGGTTAAGGGAAAAATATAAAACTAACTGCTGTCAGGACAGTAAAAAAAGGGAAAATGGTCAGACTTGGAATAGACGTAGGATCAACAACTGTAAAGCTTGTACTGCTTGATGACGATAATAATATCGTGTATTCAAAGTACGAGCGCCATATGTCGAATGTCTTTGAAAAGGCCGGTGAGCTTATAAAAGAGCTCAGGGATCTTGAAGGCAACCTGTCCGTCAGACCGGTGATAACCGGATCCGGCGGTCTTTCGCTTGCGGATCTTTTCGGCATAAGGTTTGAACAGGAAGTAATTGCATGCAGCAGAGCAGTCGAAGAGCTCATACCTGAGACTGACGTTGCCATAGAGCTTGGCGGCGAGGATGCAAAGATTACATTCTATGGCTCAACTGTTGAGCAGAGAATGAACGGAACCTGTGCAGGCGGTACGGGAGCATTCATCGATCAGATGGCCGTGCTGCTCAATACAGATGCTTCCGGACTGAATGAAGCGGCTAAAGATCACAAGATCATTTATCCGATCGCATCAAGGTGCGGAGTTTTTGCGAAGACAGACATTCAGCCTCTCATAAATGACGGAGCAAAGACCGCTGACATAGCGGCTTCCATTTTTCAGGCTGTTGTGAATCAGATGATATCCGGGCTTGCATGCGGGCATCCGATAAAAGGCAAGGTAGCCTTTCTCGGAGGACCTCTCGAGTATCTTTCCGAACTCAGAAAAAGGTTCATCGAGACGCTCGGCCTTAAGGATGAAGACGTTGTATTTCCTGATAATGCAAAGTTCTTTGTAGCCATCGGAGCTGCATACCTTGCGGGCAGCGAAGAACCTGTTGAGCTCGATACCCTGATATCTAAGCTTGAGAACGCCTCTCCGGATGATATCTCGGATACGAAATATCTGAGGCCGCTGTTTGAAAATGACACAGAGCTTGAAGAATTCAGATCACGCCATGCAAAGGACACTATAAAACGCGGGGATCTGGCAAAAGCAGAAGGCGCTGTTTTTCTTGGAATAGACGCAGGGTCTACAACCACCAAGGCTGCGGTCATCAATAAGGATAAGGAGCTGCTGTACGAGCATTACAGCAATAATGAAGGCGACCCGCTTTCAGTGGTAAAGCAGGTGCTTACAGAGATATACACATCGCTCCCTGAGAAGGCGTTCATAGGAAGATCCGTGGTCACAGGCTACGGAGAAGGCCTCATCCAGGCCGCATATAAGATAGACGCCGGAGAAATAGAGACGATGGCTCACTATAAAGCTGCAAGGCAGTTCCTGCCTGAGGTAAGCTTTATTCTGGATATCGGCGGGCAGGACATGAAATGCATGCAGATACACGATGGCGCGATAAGCAGCATCATGCTGAACGAAGCGTGTTCATCGGGCTGCGGCTCGTTCATCGAAACATATGCAAAGTCTGTAAGCATGACCGTTCCGGAGTTTGCAGCTGAAGCGCTTAAAAGCACCAGACCTGTTGACCTCGGTACAAGGTGTACTGTTTTCATGAATTCAAAGGTGAAGCAGGCTCAGAAGGAAGGCTCCTCAATTGCAGACATCTCAGCAGGTCTTTCGTATTCCGTCATAAAGAATGCCCTGTATAAGGTCATCAAGCTGAGAAACAATTCTGACACCGGAGACCATGTAGTGGTACAGGGAGGCACTTTCCTTAACGAAGCTGTCCTCAGAAGCCTTGAGATCATACTTGAGAAAGACGTAGTGAGACCTGACATATCCGGACTCATGGGAGCATATGGATGTGCCATCATTGCTGCGGATGACTATGTGGAGGGAGAGCGCTCAGGCGTGCTTCCGCTCGAGAAAGTTGGCAGTTTCAGCGTAAAGACTTCAAATGCAAGGTGCGGCGGATGCGGCAACAACTGCCTGCTCACCATTTCAAAGTTCGCAGACGGCGGAAGATATATAACCGGAAACCGCTGTGAGAAAGGCGCGGGAGGCGGTAATAAGAAATCCGAGCTGCCTAATCTTTATAAGATAAAGAGCAAGCTTCTCTTTGACCGGCCTGTTCTCGATGAAGAAGATGCCAAGAGGGGCACTATAGGTATCCCGAGGGTCCTCAACATGTATGAGAATTATCCGTTCTGGCATGCTTTCTTTACCAAACTCGGATTCAGGGTCATACTCAGCCCTTCAACAAACAAGGAAATGTATCAGAGCGGTATGGATACCATATCTTCAGATACAGCGTGCTACCCGGCAAAGGTGGTACACGGACATATCAAATGGCTCGTGGAAAACGGAGTGAAACGCATATTTTATCCTTCTATCAACTATGAAGCTGTAGAGGACAAGACTGCGCCTAATCACTATAACTGCCCGGTCGTTGCAACATACCCTGAAGTCATCGACAAGAATATGGCCGATTACTTCTTCGATAATGATGTTGAGTTTTATCATCCGTTCGTTCCGTATGATGACGATCAGAGATTCATACGTCAGATGACCGGTTTCTTCTCGGGAAGCCGCAGCGTTGACACCGAAGCAACTGAAAATATCGTTAAAAGCTACGGACTGGGGCATGATGAGCGTGAGTATTCACTGTACGGGATCAACACCGACCTGCTCGAGATCGAGCATGCTCTCCATGCAGGCAGATCGGCTCAGAAAGCATATAAGAGAAGAGTGGCAGAAGCAGGAGCGGCTGCCATTGAATATATGAGAGATCATGGAAAGAAGGGGATCATTCTTTCCGGCAGACCTTATCATATCGATCCTGAGATCAATCACGGAATCGATGAGCTTATCACGCAGCAGGACATGGTAGTGCTTTCCGAAGATTCTGTCAGCTGGAAGGTGAAGGCTGCAAGGCCTGTGCGCATACTTGACCAGTGGGTGTATCATTCCAGACTCTATAAAGCTGCGATATTCGCCGGCCAGAACGACGATATAGAGGTGATACAGCTCAACTCATTCGGCTGCGGACTTGACGCGGTAACTACCGATGAGGTCGATGAGCTGCTCCAGCAGAATAATAAGCTTTATACAGTACTCAAAATAGATGAAGGCGCAAACCTGGGTGCCGCAAGGATCAGGATAAGATCCCTGAAGGCTGCTCTTGACGAGAGGCAGAAACTCGGAACAAGAGCGCGCAGGGTAAATAATCCGTATAAGCGCAAACTCTTCACTAAAGAGATGAGAAATGACGGATATACTCTCCTTGTGCCTCAGATGTCACCAATGCACTTCCAGTATTTTGAACCTGTCCTGAGAGCCGCAGGGTACAATGCCGTGCTGCTCCCTGCAGTCACGAAGGAATCCGAAGAGGAAGGCCTCAGATACGTAAACAATGATGCCTGCTATCCTACGATCGTAACCCTTGGACAGATCATATACGCTCTCAAATCCGGCGAATACGACCTCAGCAAAACCGGCGTATTCATGTCACAGACCGGCGGAGGGTGCAGAGCAAGCAATTATGTAGCGCTTCTCAGAAAGGCGCTCAAGGATCTCGGAATGGAGCAGATCCCTGTCATTTCTTTCAATATGGTCGGACTGGAAAGGAATCCGGGCTTCTCTATAACTCCAAGACTTGCTCTCTCGCTGGTTTACGGAGCTCTCTATGGAGACCTGATGATGAAGTGCGTGTACAGAGTCAGACCTTATGAGATCGAAAAGGGCTCTGCCGAAGCGGTCATGGATTCGTGGTTTGATAAGATCACGAAAAACTGCATGGATCTCAATAAGAAAACACTGAGAAAGAACCTTGAACTGATCGTTAAGGACTTCGACAGCATACCGATCCACGAAGACATGGTGAAACCTAAGGT
>JAFVPI010000138.1 GCA_017505405.1 Mogibacterium sp. | reverse complement strand
TGCACTCGGTGAACTGGAACAGCTTGCCGGCCGAATCGTTTCTCATGTATTTCCACTGGTCAGGGTTGAGCGCCACCATCGGGGAGGTCTCTGTGAGGCCGTAACCCTGGAGGCACGGTATGCCCATGCTGCGGAAGAATGCGAGGACCTTAGGGTCTACTCTCGCGCCGCCTGCGATGAACATGTCGATGTTGCCGCCGAACTGAGCCATGATCTTGTTGGCGATCGGCTTCGCGATGTTGAGGCCGAACTTGCTCGTGAAGTTGTTTGCGGCGAACAGCGTGTTGACCAGCTTGTCCTGACCCTGCTTCTTGAGGGTCTTCTGGATCGTGTTGTAGAACTTCTCGTAGATGAGCGGCACCGCGAGCAGGAATGTCGGATGCACCATCTGCATGTCCTTTGTTATGTATTTAAGGCCCCTGCAGAATGCCATCGAGGCTCCCATGAAGAGACCTTCGATCATGGTGCAGGTGCACTCGTATGTATGGTGTATAGGAAGCACGCTGAAGAAGATGTCGCTCGGGACCACTTCGAGGTATGTCTGCGCGATGAGAACGTCGGTGCAGAGGTTCCTGTGCGAGAGCATTACTCCCTTGCTCACTCCGGTAGTGCCGGATGTGAAGATAATGGCTACCATGTCGGAAGCCCTGACTCTTGCATCGAGGTAGCTCCTGTCGCCTGCTGCGACTTTCGCCTTGCCTTCCTCTCTGAGGAGGTTCCACGAGTACAGTCCGTTTGCCGGGTCCTCGTGAGCTTCCCTGTTGACTCCGATCACCATCCTGAGACCGGTATTGCCCTCTTCCTTTATCTCCTTGAAAAGCTTGTAGAACTTGTCCTGGCAGCAGATGACAGCGTCGAGTTCGCCCATGCCGCAGAGTGTGATGAGTTCTTCTTTCGAAAGCTCCTTGTCGAGCGGAACGACCACACCGGTTCCGCCTGTGACTGCGAAGTATGACTCCGCCCACTCGTAGCAGTTGGCTCCGATGATGCCGATGTGCGAGCCCTTCAGTCCGAGTCCGAGAAGAGCCGTTCCGAGTCCTCTGACATCGTCCCTTACTCCGCCGTAGGTGAACTCGGTGAAGTAATCATCGCCCGGCATTATCTGATGGTAGAGCACCTTGTCGCCGAAAGCCTCGACGCCGGACTCCATCATCATCTTGAGATCGGTGATCGGTCTGCCGATGCGGTACATCACCTCAGGCACCTTGCTTTCGGTGATGCGGTCTACGTAATATTGCATATCGGCCAGTTCGGCCGCCTTTAACTCTTTGTATTCCCCTTCTGTCAGACTGTCGAGGTCTGCGTCCCGATACTTTGCGATAACTTCCTTGTAATTAGTCAATTTTATTATTTCCTCTCTGCCCTGCGAGGCTTCTGCCGCGAAGGACCATCCTGGTTTTGCGTATAAAAAAAATGGTAAAAGCCACCTGTCAAACCTCGGTGGCCGCCGTAAATTTTACCATTTATCAAGCGTCTGTGTCAATGTAAGCAGAAGACGCAGGCATTCATTTTTGCACTATTTCAGCCGCATCTATCCGGCTGTCCAAATATGCGGCAGCAGGATTCCTGCAGCGAGATGGTCCGAGGCGGAACTGAAGCACACCGCGGCAGCACTCTGACGACAAAAGGAACCCGGGAACTTATTCCCGGGGCCATTGGAAGAGTGATGAAGCGGTTTGTGCTTCGAGACAACGAGGCACGAGCGAAAGGAATACCTGCTGCCGCTTTCTATTTGCGCAGTATTGCCGAACCGTGAAGAATCGTGCGGCCTGTTGCCGGATCGCTCTCCACTCTCATTCTGCCGGCCGGCTCGTCGAAGATGACATCCACCGGTGCTCCGGCCTTTGCAGCAAGGTACATCCCTGCTGCTGCACTCCCGCTCGCGCAGGAATTCTCCCAGAACATCGTGTCGGCTCCCGGCACGTAAACGAGCGGTATCATCGGACGGATCGCGGTGCCCTCGCCCAGGAACATCATTCCCAGACATTCTGCTCCCAGTACACCGCACCATCCTCTCAGAAGAGTCTCCGCAAGGGCAGGATCATCTTTCAGTCCGAAGAACCCCGAGTCAGGCTCTATGATCACATGGGATATGCCCTCCATCCTTACGATCGGGAGACTCAGTGAATCGCTTCCCGGCAGCATTCCGTCAGCAAGTCTCAGCTCATCCATATCCAGGGCCGGCGGGATACTTACGGCCGCGCTGTAGTTAAGGGCGGCCTGCCTCTCCAGCAGGACTTCAAAGGGCGCGGATATTCCCAATACTTTCACCGGCACCGCGCCGCCCTGCAGGCCGCTTCTGATGGCAAAAAGCGCGGCCGCGCACATGGTGGCGTTGCCGCAGAACTCTCCCCCTGCCATCCGAAGACTGACCGGCGCGCCGCCGGCCACAGGATCTTCCGCATAGGAAATGAAGCCGACCTGTTCAACATCAGGCTCCAGCTCCATTATATGCGATGCGGCCGCCGGCTGATCCGCGATATCCACCGCAGTCTCAACCAGCGCCGTTATGTTTCCCGTCGGGTCAAATATGCAATATTTCAGATCTTCTGAGATCAGGTCCATTAATGTCTGCTCTTCCTTTTCAGTCCGCTTCCTATCTTTCGAATACTCTGAGGAACTGTTTTGTCCTCTCCTCCTGCGGATTGTCGAATACGTCGCGTGGATCGCCCTGTTCCACGATTACTCCTCCGTCCATGAAGAGGACGCGGTTGCTTACCGCCTTAGCGAAAGGCATCTCGTGTGTTACGACCACCATGGTCATCTTCTCCTCAGCGAGCTGGCGTATTACCTTGAGCACTTCTCCGGTCAGCTCCGGGTCGAGCGCCGATGTAGGCTCGTCGAAGAAGAGGATCTCCGGTTTCATAGCCATCGCCCGCGCGATCGCGACTCTCTGCTGCTGACCTCCCGAAAGCTGGAACGGATAGGCGCCGGCCTTGTCCTCGATACCCATCTTTTTAAGGAGCGCCATCGCGTTCTCTTCGGCTTCCTCCCTGCTCACGCCCTGCACATGCATCGGCGCATCGGTTATGTTCTTGAGTATGCTGTAATGCGGGAAGAGATTGAACTGCTGGAACACCAGTCCGCAGTACTTGCGGAACTTCTTCATCTCGTGCGGGCTTGCATATACCGCGCTGCCGCTGGCATCAGTGTGCGCAGCCTTCTCTCCCATGTAGATGATTTCGCCGCCGTCAATGGTCTCAAGGAAAGTAGCGCATCTGAGCAGCGTCGACTTGCCGGATCCTGACGGTCCGATTATGCTCACGACCTCGCCGTGGTCCACTCCGAAGCTGATGTCCTTGAGCACCTCGAGTCCGTCGAATCTCTTTTCGATGTTTTTCATTTCGAGTATCATTGCGCTGCCCTCCTACTTGTAGTAATCCATCGATTTCTCGATGCGCGCCATCACGACTTCCACCAGATAATTGGCAACAAAGTAGAAGACGCCCGCTATAAGGAACGGCATGAACGATGACTGTGACGCGGATATCTGCTTGGCAAGCGAGAACACCTCAGCATACGCGAGTGTAAACGCGAGCGAAGTGTCCTTTACCAGCGTAATGACTTCGTTTGTCACGGACGGCAGGATTATCTTCACCACCTGCGGCAGGATTATCTTCATGAACGTCTGCGTCTTTGTATAGCCGAGGACCTCTGCAGCCTCGTACTGGCCGACCGGGATCGACTCGATACCGCCGCGGTATATCTCAGCAAAGTATGCCGCGTAATTCAGCACAAAGCCGACGATGATCGCCGGGAATCTCCAGTTACCGATATTCCAGCCGAAAAGATAGAACGGTCCGAAATACCATACCAGAAGCTGCAGCATCAGCGGAGTTCCGCGCATTATTGATATATAGACTTTGATGAAGCCCCGAACCGGTGCAAATTTTGATTTGCGCAGTAGCGCGACTATCATGCCCAGCGGGAGCGAACCGATGAGCGTGAGCGCGAAAATCAGGAAGGTCTTCCACATGCCCGACGCCATGGTTGTAAGCATTGTTGAAAATGTCATTATATATCCTCAGTTTCCCTTTTCTTCAGACAAGAGCAGTGCTGCAGGAACAGTCCCGCAGCACCGTCTGTCAGTCATTCATAATTTACAGTCTGAACAAACACCTTTTTTACATTAGTTGTTGATCATCGACAGGTTCTCATAGATCTCAGGATACTTCTGTCCGATCTCATCCATCTTGCCGTTCTCAGCCAGAGTCTTGAGTGCAGCATTCACCTGATCGCGCAGATCAGTGTCGTCTGTCCTGAATCCGATAGCATATACTTCCTGGCAAACATCTTCGTCCAGATATGCAAGACCCTCTACCTTTGTCATCTGATAGTCACCTGTTGTAACGTCGATAGCGATGGCATCGATCGCGCCGGCCTTGAGGTCGTTGACTGCTACAGTGTATGTATCATACTTTTCGAAAGCAGCGAATGTGTTCATCAGATCCTCTGCGCCGCCCTCAGCATTCGGAGTCTCGAGCATTTCCTGAGCGGATGTGCTTCCCTGTACGCCTACCTTCTTTCCGGCAAGGTCTGCTGTCGATTTGATATCCGATCCTTCAAGCACCATGATCTTGATAGTGTTCACTGAATACGGATCACTCCAGGCAAACTTCGGCTCTCTGTCAGGGCTCTTTGTGAATCCCGACCAGATGCAGTCGATGCTTCCCGATTCAAGTTCAGCCTCTTTTGCATCCCAGTTGATAGGAACACCTTCATATCCCCAGCCGTTGAGTTCGCATACAGCCTGAGCCAGCTCTACATCGAAGCCTGTTGTCTGGCCATCATCCCCGATATATGAATATGGAGGGAAGTCCTTGTCATAACCGTGCTTGAAAGTGAAGCTCTCCTCAGCGGCGGCATCACCGCTGTCACTGCTGCCGCCACCGCCGCAGGCTGTCAGTGCAGCCATTGTGAAGATCATCGCGAATGCAAGTACAAGTACTGTTAATCTCTTTTTCATCTCTTTTTAGTCCTTTCCGATAGTAACGATTTTCTTTTTTTCTTCCTTAGTTATTGATACGTAAGTTATTGATACGTATTTCTGTGTTTTCCGTCGCTTTAGCGTGCTAAAGCGCTAAATTGATAACGCAATCATAGCATCCACACACCCTATGGTCAAGCATAATTACTGTTTTCTTACAAATACATCTTCTGCCGCGAACCATCTTATACTTAAAAACTTGTACTCCGTCCTAAGCGTTCGCCATTTTGACAAGTTTCAAAGATACCTTTACCCGAAAAAGCTATCAGAACTTGAACATATCAGTCCTATTCTTTGTTTTGACAATGTTATTCCGAAAAAAGCTTGTCATATTTGACCGGAAGCCTGAATTGTTCAAGTTTTTTCCGACTCCGTGTTCATTCCGGAGTCAGAACCTTGTCAAAACTGTTTTCTTGACTTCTTCTGTTCAATATTGCCATCGCCGCCGCCAGCGCCGGGCCTCTCGGAGCAGACCGGATCATTTGCCTAAATGCAATTCACACCATTAATTGTGACCTTGGCTAATTACGAAAGAGGACTTTTTTTGTAAAAGTTACATATATGTGAAAAAAATCTGTATATGTAACTTTTTCAGATGACAGGCGCTGTTTCTACATTTTGACAATGAAAACTGCTTGACAATAACCCGGAATTCAGGGGTTATCGTCAAGCAGTATTTGTTTTTCTTTATACCCTTTCAGTGATAAGTTACATATATGAAAAAAAGCATCCAAATTTGTAACTTCTTTCAAAAAAGTCCTATTCGGCTTCCGGTAGTTTAGATATGTCTACCCACGCGAGGGAGCGTGACACCTCGAACAGTTCGTCCGGTGTGAATTCTGCGGCGGAGTTGGAGGAGCCGCAGGCCGGGAACACTGTTTCGAACCTCTTCATAGATTCGTCGCAGTAGATCCTGACATCATCGCGGGTGACTCCGAAGGCGCATACACCGCCGATCTCGTGATTGGTATATGCCGGCACCTCTTCAGGCGAGAGCATCTTTGCCTTTTCGCCGAAACAGTCCTTGTATTTCTTGTTGTCGACTCTGGCGTCGCCGGCTACCTGCACAAGGATGCCAGTGCCGTCCTTGAGCTTGAAGCTCAGAGTCTTGCAGATGCGCGCCGGCTCTACGCCGACCGCCTTTGCAGCCAGCTCGACCGTTGCGCTGGAGACATCAAATTCTCTGATGCGGTCGGCCATCCCGTATTTCTCCAGATATGCTCTTGCGATTTCTATTGACATACTATCTCCTGTCCGGGCGTGTGCCCTGTATCTTTTATGAGTGATCTATACCCTTTTATATAGTTTTATATAAGAGTCCGCGGCACCGTATTTTCAGTACCGCGGAATATTCTTCCATTTATAAAGCAAACTTGCGGTAATTCGTCAGATTTGCTGCATATCCTGGTGAGACGACTCTATGCGGCAGCTTTTTATCCTTGCCGCGCACATTGTGCAGTGTCTTATGCGGCTGCTTTTTTATCCTTGCCCCGCACATTGTGCAGCACCTTATGCGGCGGCTTTTTTATCCTTGCCCCGCATAATGACTGTCAGCACGAGTCCGATCACAAGTCCTATCAGTGACGGCACCACCCAGCCGAGGCCGAGATCGAAGAACGGGAATATGCTGCGTCCCAGCTCTGTCAGCGCCGGGATGTGAAGTGCGTTCTGGATACCTTCAGGCAGGGTCTTGCAGAAATCGAAAACTGCAGGAATGAATGCACCGAGTGTCACCCATCCGTATACGTATTTGCTCTTGCCGAACAGCTTCTCGCACAGCGCCATGATGACGAGTACTGTAGCCATCGGATACAGAAGCATCAGCACAGGCACTGCGTAATTGATGATGGCTGTGAGTCCTACATTCGAAACGATGAACGAGAACAGCGTGAAGAACATCGCCCAGCCTCTGTAGTTGAGCTTGCCCGGGATGAGTTTTACGAACATCTCGCCGCAGCTTGTGATGAGTCCGATTGCCGTCTTGAGGCAGGCGAACGTGATAGTCAGCGCGAGCACAATGCTTCCGATTCCTCCGAGGTAATGGCCTGCTATCTGTGTGAGCGCGATGCCGCCGTTATCCGATACTTCGAACAGTCCTCTCGACTGCGCGCCCATTATGATCGTAAGCATGTAGATGATGAACATCAGGATGCCGGTGAATATGCCTGATTTAAGTGTCTCTCTGGCAACATCTCCGTCCTTCTCGACTCCGAGATCTCTCACGACATTGATGATGACGATGCCGAAAGCGAGTCCCGCGATCGCGTCCATCGTGCCGTAACCTTCGACGAGTCCGTTGAATAACGCTCCGTCCTGATAGGCATCGACCGGAGTCACTTCAGACATCGGTGCTCCCGGATTGATGAGAGCAACAAGTATGAGGATGCCGAGGAACAGCAGGAACAACGGATTTATCACGCGTCCGATCCATATGGTGATCTTGCCCGGTCTGAGCGAGAAGTACATTACGAACGCGAAGAATATGAATGTGAATATGAGCTGCCACAGTCTGAAGTGCGACTCGCCCACGATCGGTGCAATGCCTGTGGTGAACGAAACGGACGCGCATCTCGGGATAGCGAAGAACGGTCCTATCGTGAGGTAGAGCGCAGCCGTGAATACTCTGCCGTACCAGCCCGACACCTTGCTTGAAAGCTCCATCAGGTTGTCACTGTGGGTGTTTCCGATAGCCGCTACTGCGAGGATCGGGATCGTGACCGCGGTGATGCAGAATCCGATGATCGCCGGCCATGAATTGCTGCCTGCCATCTGTCCCAGGTGCACCGGAAATATCAGGTTGCCGGCGCCGAAGAACATTCCGAACAGCGTGCTGGCTACGACGATGGTCTCTTTCATCGTCAGTTTTCTTTTCATAACTATATTAGCTCCCTTCAAAATAGCTACTGTGCTGCCGCTTTTCGCGGTCAGCTCTGGTGCTTCTAGCTAATGCCGCTCTCTTGCGGCCAGCTCTGATGCTTCCTGCTAATGCCGCTCTCTCGCGGCCAGCTCTCAGAACCCTCTTTTCAGGCAGGACTGCAGTTCTGTGTCATGCGGCACTTTTACAGCTCCCGCCTGCCTTCTACTGCCTTGAGCAGCGTTACTTCGTCTGCGTATTCAAGATCGCCTCCGACAGGTATGCCGTGCGCGATCCTTGTCACCTTTATTCCCGCCGGCTTGAGCAGTCTGGCGATATACATCGCGGTCGCCTCGCCCTCAATGTTAGGGTTGGTGGCTATGATGACCTCCTCCACGTCGCTGTCTCCCTGCAGCCTTTCTATGAGACTCTTCAGGTTGATGTCGGCAGGACCGATGCCCTCCGCCGGAGAAATCGCTCCGTGCAGAACGTGATATGTCCCTTTAAACTCGCGTATGCGCTCCATCGCCATTACGTCCTGAGGTGTTTCCACGACGCAGATGATGCTCCTGTCTCTTGAAGCGTCGGAGCAGATGCCGCATACGTCCTTATCAGTAAGATTTCCGCAGACGCTGCAGTAGTGCAGCGACCTCTTTGCCTCCACGATCGACTCAGCCAGAGCCTCCGCCTCACGGTCGGTCAGACTCAGCACATGAAAAGCGAGCCTCTGCGCAGTCTTTCCGCCGATGCCCGGAAGCTTTCCCAGCTCATTTATCAGCTTGTTGAGTGAGCGCGGATACTGCTTCATCAGAAGCCGAAGCCTCCGAGTCCGCCGCCCATGCCGCCGAGATTGCCTGTGATGCTGTTCATCTCGGACTCCTCGAGCTCTTCGATCTGTCTGATCGCCTCATTGACAGCCGCCATTACGAGGTCCTGAAGCATTTCAACATCATCAGGATCCACAACGTCCTTGTCGATGTTAAGGCTGGTGATCTGCTTTTTGCCGCTGATCGTTACCTCAACTGCTCCGCCGCCGGCTGTAGTGGTGATCTCCTTCTTCTCGAGCTCTGCCTGCTTCTGCTCCATCTCAGCCTGCATAGCCTGGAGCTGCTTCAGCTGCTTCTGCATGTCCTTTGCGCCGCCGCCGTTTCTGTTTTTAGGCTTCTTTCCGGCTTTCATTCCTTTTCCCATTTTATCCTCCTGTATATGTCAGTCCTCTATGACCGGTTCTATTCCGAAAAGATCCATTATGTCCCCGATCACTTCATTCTTATTTATATCTTCGTTTATTATCTTCGCGGTCTCCTCTTCAGAGATGCCTGCACTGTCTTCTGCCGCACCGGACTTGGAGATGACTCCGCCTCTCATCGTTACGTAGACATCACTGCCGTAAATGCTCTTTGCCGCCTGGGCTATATCAGCTGATTTGTCCTCAGCCAGCCTCAGCTTGCCCGGACTCACGATGACGAGCAGTCTGCCGGCATCGAATTCCGTGCCCACCGAGTACCGCCCGACAAGACTCATGAACGTTCTGTCGTGAGCCGATACCGCTCTGACTATCCTGTCCCACATCTCCTCAGGATTGCCCGGCTGCTCCCTCTGGACGGAAGCTATCATGCTTGCGAGAGCTTCTGCCGCAGGTTCCTCATCTGCAGGAGCTGCCGGCTTCGCAGCCGTTTCAGCCTGTCTTGCAGGAGCGGTCTCTCTCTTCGGAGCAGGTCTCAGCGGTCTTCTGACCGGAGCCTCTGATGCATCATCAGGGGATGCGAGCCTTACAGCCGCCGTCTCGAGAAGGATGCGCGGCCTTTCGGAATATCTTCCGAGATTGATGTATTCGGATATGAGCCTGATCGACCTTTCTATGAATGCCGCATCGGTCTGCCCGGCCTGCGATCTCAGCCTCGCGATGTTTTCACCCGACGAGCCTACGATGCGCTCTGCTCTTCCGACGTATTTTACTATCATGAGATCGCGCATATGCTTGAGCCAGTCCTTGAGGATCTGTCTTGGATCCTTGCCGCGCCTGATTATCTCATCTATGTATACGAGGGCCTTGCCCGCGTCGCCTGCTATCACCGCACCTGTCAGGGCGAGGAAGAAGTCGGAGCCCGCCGCTCCCGTGTACTCGAGTACGGCTGCCCTGCTGAGTTCCTTATCCCCTGCGGCTGTGCACTGCTCCAGTATGCTGAGAGCGTCTCTTACAGAGCCGTCGGCCCTTGAGGCTATGGTATACAGCGCGTCGTCGCTCGCCGTGATGCCTCTTTTGCCGCAGATCCTCTTCATTCCCTCAACGAGTTCATCTTCGGTGACACGCCTGAAGTTGAGCTGCATGCAGCGCGATCTTATGGTGTTTCTCACCTTCTGAGGATCGGTGGTGGCGAGTATGAAGATGGCGTGCTCAGGCGGCTCCTCGAGCGTCTTGAGAAAAGCGTTCTCGGCCGCGGTGCTGAGCATGTGCACCTCATCGATTATGTACACCTTATATCTTCCGACTGCCGGAGGATATTTGACCATTTCGATAATGGCCCTGAGATCATCCACGCCGTTGTTTGAGGCCGCGTCGAGCTCAATGACGTCTACGAATCTGCCCTCGCGTATGGCTTCGCAGTTTTCGCACTTTCCGCACGGAAGGCTGATCCCCGGATCGCCCGGCTCTCCCTCCATGCAGTTGACGGCCTTCGCGAGGATCCTTGCGGTGCTCGTCTTGCCTGTGCCGTGAGTTCCGGCAAATAAATAAGCCTGGCTCACCGTACCGGTCCTGATCTGATTCTGCAGGATCCGTACGATGTGCTTCTGGCCTATTATCTCTTCGAATACTTCAGGCCTCTCGGCTCTGTATAATGCAGGCTGCATCGCGTCCTCCGGATAAGAAATGCCCGGAGGCATTCCCAATATCTAACTAATAAAATAAGCGGGCGGCCAGCTGTACGCAGAGGCTGGTCTGCGGCACACAGGACAGATCGCTTAATGCTGCTACCTCTCGGTCCTGACATGGTTCACGGAGCCCCATTGCGCAGGGCCCCCGCGCACAGCTGGCTGCCCGCCCGATTTCGGAGTATATTTTACCACAAAAATATGTATCTAACAACGTAAACTCGGAATACAAAAGCCGCAGCTTTTTCCCGGTTATGTAAATCTTGTTCAAAAGCCGAAATACCACATAACCGGCTTTGTTCTGTTATGTAAATCTCGTATAAAAACCGAAAATCTACATAATCTGCAGGGCACTAAGGTGCTGTAAATTGTGTGGTTTTTCGATATTCCCCATAATACCACATAACAACTCAATCATTTCAGCAATGTTCATTATGTAAATAAAGGCCATTTACCTGTAATTACCATAACTCTACGCCTATTTGTTATGTGAATTTTATTGATTCTCTTCAGAATACCACAACTCGGTCAATTGCTTCGCAGACTGCTTTTCAGGTGTATCTAAAGCATGATTTCACTCTTCGCTTTGCTTGTCGCTATCATCTCATTTAGCTTCTTGGCCGGTCTGTAGAATGCCATTCCGAATGCCACCGAGAACAGTGCAAACAGCAGGAGCACTCCGACGCACTCCCAGTACGTATTGCCGTACATGCCGCCTATGCATTCGCGCATTCCGTCCATCGCATATCTGAATGGCATGAACGGAAACAGCACCTTGAATACAGACGGCAGCACTTCGACCGGATACGTTCCGCCCGAGCCTGCTACCTGAAGCACCAGTATTATGACGCCCGCTCCAAGTCCTATGTTGTCGAGGGCGAATACCAGCGCGTAGTTTATCATCATGAATACTATGCTGTTGATGCACGCGATCAGTACGAATCTCAGCGGAGCCACGCACTGTATGCGCACGTAGAGCAGATCGCCTGCGGATACCACGAGCGCCTGGGCGATGCCCACAAGCAGGTAGAGCCCCAGTCTGCCGAAGTAGTGCTCATGGAGCCTGAGATCCACGAGATCGTCGCGCTTCCTGACTTTTACCTTTATAAGGACGGCTGTCAGCAGCGCACCTACCCACTGGGCGAGCACCGTGTAGAACGGCGCCATCGACGAGCCGTAATTGTCTATCTTCCAGAACACCTCGGTATCCATTGCTACAGGATTCGCCAGGTATTCCGCTACTGCCGCCTCATCGTTTGCCGCGAGCTCGTTCATCGCCTCCAGGAGATCGTTGCCTGACGCGTTCATGAGAACGTCGCTAAGTGTTCCCGCTCCGTCCTGAAGATTTTCAAGACTGTCGGATGTCTGATTGATGCTTCCCTTGAGCCGGTTGAGCGCCTTGGTGTATGTGCCGAGGCTGCTGCTCAGCGATGAAAGCCCCGAGTCCGCCCCCGCCATTACCTTGCGGAAGCCGGACAGGGATGTTCTCGCGTTGTTGAGAGCGGTCTCGAGGTTGGTGTCGATATCATTATCGATCTGTCCGAGTATATCGTCAGTCTGTTTTAACGCCTTGTCGATGTTGTCAGAGATCGCCGTGAGGATAGGCTCGCGCGTTGCGTAGTCCATTTTCCTGTCGAGCGACTGCAGCCCGCTTATTATGTCACCGAGCGTTGCTGAAAGCTCCTCGAACTTCCCGCTGAGAACGGTGAAGTCCTCCTCTTTCAGGAACTTCGCCTGCTCGTCTGCGCGGGTCTTCATCGTGGTGAATCTCTTCACCCAGATGTCCCTGTTGATGTCTACAAACAGGGTGTATCCTATGTCGCCCGTGCTGATGATCTCTGTCACTTCAGTCCTGAAGGTCTTCAGCGAGCCGGCGGTGTCCTTCACCTTGTCAACAGCGTCCTCGAGCTTCTGGTTGTCTGCCTTTTTGATCTTGGCGAGCTCCTCATCGGCCGCCTCGAGCATCTTGTCATTCGCGGCAAACACATCGTGAGTGCTGTCTATGAACTCGCCGGATACGTTGATGAGATTGCCCGAAGCATCGGTAAGCCCGGCCGCGGAATTCGCCAGCACTATGCAGCTGTTAAGATCATTGCTCAGATCGTCTATCCTGTCGGACAGGTCGGCGAGCATCTCCTGAGGATCCACCCCTCTTGCCTCCGCCACCGACGCGGCATCGGAAACATAGCCCGCTAGTGTCTCGACGAAAGCGGCATTCACTTCCTCCTGCACGGCCGTATGGGCCTTGCCGGTTATCTTAGGAGCGATGGCGTTCTTCTTTTCGTTTTCGTAGTATTTCAGTACCGGATTGGTCAGGTCTCCGTTGATGAAGCTGAGCACATCGGCACTGAAGTCCTCAGGCAGCACAAGGGCGGCATAGTAATCTCCGGCGTATACGCCTTCTATAGCCTTGTCTTCGTTCTCGACGAACACCCATCCTATGGCGTCATTGGCTTCGAGCGCCTCCACTATCTTATCGCCTACATTTATATACAGGCCTGCCGCGGATTTGCCTTCGTCCATGTTGGCGACAGCAACCGAAATGCGGCCGGTCGCATCGGAATCGTAAGGAGCCCAGTTTGAAAGTATGTTGAACCAGGCATAGCAGCAAGGCACAAGGCAAAGACCCATTATAGTTATGATTGCCACCACGCTTCCGGTTATCTTTTTAAGATCATGTCTGATTATGTTGAGGATATTTTTCATTGCTTATCCTCGCTTTCCGGCTCGTTCGCGCGCCAGTGATCTATGTAGCGGGACTGTATCTCCCCCTGCTTATCATGGATGCGGGACTGTATCTCCTCATGCCTCTCATGAATACGGTTCTGCATCTCCTCATGTCTCTCATGGATGCGGCTCTGCACCAGTTCGCGCATCTGCTCGGAATCAGGGAACAGCACTCCCATATCAGCCTCTCTCTCGCTCACTTCCTCGAGCGTCTTGCGGACAGAGTCATCGAAGTATTCCACGCCTATGAGATAGATGGAGATGGCAAACATGCCTATCACCCAGATTATCATGAACACCACCCTGTCGCTGTTGGTGATCAGACGGATGAGTATCATAAGGACCGTAAACACTCCAAGTTGTATGAGGCCGTTCCTTATCCTCCTTTTGTTGCTCTCATGCAGAGCGAAGCTCTTCTCGAGAAGTCTCTTGTAAAGCTCTTCGTAGCGGACGTCCTGTCTGTCGTTATTCATCACAGCACCTCCGTTTCTTCGATCTTCTCGGATACGAAATTGTTCATGCCAAGGAAAGGCTTCCTGATGAGAAGGCCTATGGCAAGCGCTACCACCGCGAAGATGAGAAGATATGCCAGGTAGATCACGAAATCATGCCTATATGTGCCGCAGAGGGCTTCTCTCATCGCGTTTATGGCGTGCGGGAACGGGAAGAACTTGTAGATCTTTCCGAATACAGGCGGCAGTATCTCTATAGGATACGAGCCGCTCGAGCCCGCTATCTGGAGCACCATTATGACGACTACTATCGCCTTGCCGATGTCTCCGAAGGATATGGTCAGCGCGTATATTAAGAGCTCGAACACAAAGCTCGTGACTGCCGCGGATATCCACATCAGCCACGGATGCACCGGCTGGCAGTTAAGCAGGAATATGTCTCCCGCGACTATTACAGCTGCCTGCATCTGTCCCACCAGGAAGAAGAGAAGGAAGCGTCCGAAGAACGCCTGCGCCTCTGTGGCCTCCGGGAATTTCTTTCTGTCTATATGTGTCTTGAGAATGGATACGAGGATTACTCCGCCTACCCATATCGCCAGCACCGAATAGAAAGGAGCCATCGCCGCCCCGTATGAGGCGACCGAATACACCTCTTCTACATCCACGTCTACCAGGGACGAGAAGAACTCTGCGTATGCCCCAGGGTCTCCGCCGAGCAGGTCGATCAGCACCGCCAGCCTGTCCTCAGCATCGACAGCTTCGACCTTATCTATTATGCCGTTTATCTTATCCGCTGACGCGCGGAACACCTTCTGCATCTGGAGCAGCGAAGCCTCGAGCTCGCTCACGGTAACATCAGCGCTGTCGAGCACAGGCGATACGCCGTTCAGCATAGATGACATGCTCTGCATAAGAGGCTCCATGACGCTGATAGTCCTGTCGAGGGTGCTTATGAGAGAAGCTACCGAATCGCTGAGCTGCTTCTGGCTGAGCTTTTTGAGCTCTTCCATTATGGTCGGTACCGCTGTCGGATCCGAATATGCATTATTCAGCGTGTCGATGTCGCTTATCATGGCCTGGAGCACCGCTCTGATCGCCGATACAGCGGCCGATCCTTTGGACTCAGGGAACATCGCCAGCAGTCCTTCGAGATCTGCCTTAAGGATGTTTGCCCTCTCAGTCGCCTGTTTGATAAGCGCTTCCCTCTCCGCCTCAGTGATGCCGTCAACATGGAGCTGCTTTGTGATCTTCTCAAGCTCTGCCCTTTCCTTTTCTATGCGGGCCTCTCTGTTCTCGAGTATCTTCTTCAGCACTTCGAGGGTCTGCTTTGCCTTCGTAAGATCGGCAGAAGCAGCAGAAGCTGACTTGTCAGTCGTGTCTGCCGCGTCCTTGAGCTTGCCCTCAGCGTTCTTTATGCCAGAATGTATCTGCCCGCTCTTAGCAGTAAAGCTGCTTATGGAGGCGTCATACGATCTCAGCGTATCCCTGAGATCCTTCAGCCTGGCGATCACGTTCTCAGCCGTGTCATCCTCTGCCAGCTTGTCGGCTACATCGTTGGTCTCATCGAATATAAAGCCGAAAACGGTCTCAAGGTATTTTGTCTTTATGGACTTCTGAACATTGGCCGCGGCCGTCTCAGTTATCTTCGGCGCGATCGCATTCCTCTTCTGATTCTCGTAATAGGTGAGCGGCGCCTTTTCATCGAGCAGAGCCTGCTCGAAGTGATACATGTTGTATGTGAAATTGTCTTCGAATATGACTGCGGCGTAGTAGCGGCCCGACTTTACCCCCGCAACAGCCTCATCAGCCGTATCCGGGAAGCGCCATCCTATCTTGTCGTTCGTCTTCAGATCTTCACAGACCTCATCAGCCATATTGATGTGGGTTCCGTCATTGAGATCGAGGCCCGGGTCACGCGAAGCGACAGCTATCTCTATGCTGCCGGTGTTGGCGTAAGGGTTGCCGTTGGCGTAGATGTTGACCCACGCGTACAGAGCCGGAAGCACGGAAATGGCCACTATAATAGCCAGCGCAAAAAAGCGCCGGCTTAAAGAACCGATATCACTTCTGAAAATTGACAGGATGGTCCTCAAGTTCTCTCCTTTTACAGGTGATGCTTGCTTTTTGAAGCCTTTATACGGCTCAGCGCTCTTGAGAGCTCCGCACTCGCGAGCGCGACGTCTCTGTTGGAGTTGGCGCGCTTAAGGTCTTCCCTTGCCTTCTCTTCAGCGCGTTTTGCTCTTGCCTCATCGATTTCTTCAGGGTTTTCTGCGGTATCGACGAGGATCATCACATCGTTGTTCTCCACCTTGAGGAGTCCATCCGATACTACTGAGATCTGCTTGCCTGTCATGCCTGCCGCTTCTGCGCCCTTACCCGCAGGAACATACTCTACGATGCCCGGCACTACGGCCATGATGAGGTTGGAATGGTACGCCAAAATACCGATGCTGCCTTCCGTTGTCATGACTGACACGGATTCGGCATCGCCTTCATATACCATATGATCACTTGCCATGAAGTGCAGCTTGAATGTAGCCATTTCCTAACCTCTTTGTGTTTTATAATCGCGCAAAAGACATTCCGCAAACGTCCTCGAAAGCACGAAGCACAAGCCATTAAAGTGTCTTCGCCTTCGCAATTACGTCGTCCAGCGTGCCGACGTTGAAGAAGGCCTGCTCCGGATATTCATCCATTTCGCCGCTTACGATAGCGCCGAATCCCTTGACGGTATCCGCGAGCGGTACGTATACGCCAGGAAGTCCTGTGAACTTCTCAGCAACGTGTGTCGGCTGTGACAGGAATCTCTGGATCTTACGCGCTCTGTAGACTGTCAGCTTGTCCTCGTCTGAAAGCTCGTCCATTCCGAGGATGGCGATGATGTCCTGGAGCTCCGCGTACTTCTGCAGTATCTCCTGCACCTTTCTTGCGACTTCATAGTGCTGTTCGCCTACGATGTCGGCCTCGAGTATACGCGATGTTGAGTTGAGCGGGTCTACAGCCGGGTAGAGTCCCTGCTCAGCGATCTTACGTGAAAGTACTGTTGTGGCGTCGAGGTGCGCGAATGTTGTTGCAGGAGCCGGGTCTGTGAGGTCGTCGGCAGGCACGTATACAGCCTGTACCGATGTGATCGATCCCGCCTTTGTTGAGGTGATCCTCTCCTGCAGGGCGCCCATCTCGGAAGCCAGTGTCGGCTGATATCCTACGGCTGACGGCATACGGCCGAGCAGTGTGGATACCTCTGAACCAGCCTGTACGAATCTGAAAATATTATCGATGAAGAGCAGCACGTCCTTGTTCTGCTTGTCACGGAAATACTCAGCCATTGTGAGGCCGCTGAGTCCTACTCTCATACGGACTCCCGGAGCCTCGTTCATCTGTCCGAATACCATAGCTGTCTTGTCCATTACGCCGGCTTCTCTCATCTCCTTCCAGAGGTCGTTACCCTCTCTGGAACGCTCACCTACACCGGTGAAGATGGAGTATCCGCCGTGCTCCATGGCTACGTTATGGATAAGCTCCTGGATAAGGACCGTCTTGCTTACTCCGGCGCCGCCGAAGAGGCCGACTTTTCCGCCCTTCGAATATGGCTCGAGAAGGTCGATAACCTTGATGCCTGTCTCGAGGATCTCTACCGACGGGCTTATCTCATCAAATCCCGGTGCCTTCCTGTGGATGGACATTTTTTCGGTATCTTCAGGGATAGGATCGCCGCCGTCGATAGGCTCGCCAAGCACGTTGAACATGCGGCCCAGCACCACGTTGCCCACAGGTACTCTGATCGAATCGCCTGTCGCGGTGACCTCCATGCCGCTGCTCATTCCTTCGGAGCCCGAGAGCATGATGCACTTAACGGTGTTGTTTCCGATGTGCTGAGCTACCTCCATGACGAGAGTCTTTCCGTTGAGCTCTACCGTCAGGGCCTCGTTTATTCTTGGCATCTGGCCTTCATCAAATTCTACATTTATAACAGATCCGGAGACCTGCACTATGCGTCCAGTCATAGTTCCTCCTATATAAGTCCTGTGTATGGGGTTTAATAATACTTCGGCGGGTGACTCGAGGACGCCGGCACTTAGCGATTGGCAAGCCGGAGGCGCAGACAGAGCTTAGTACCGCTGCGTCCGAATGTCAGCGAGAGCGTGCCCGACAAGTATTATTAAGCCCCATTCAATTACCTTTATTTCTAAGACTTCGAGCGCCGGAGGAGATCTCCGTGATCTCCTGGGTGATCGCGTTCTGCCTCAGGTGATTGAATTCAAGTTTGAGCTGGCCCAAAAGCTCGCTCGCGTTGTCGTTGGCAGAGTCCATCGCCATCATTCTGGCGCTCTGCTCTGACGAGTAGCTGTTGACCAGCGCCGAATATACGTATCCGACGAGATACGACTGCATTATTCTCTCGAGCACGGTCTTTACGTCTGGCTCGTACTCGAATACTGTCGACGCGTTCACGTCTGTCTCTTCTCCCTCAGGCACAAAGTCGTCCCTGTCGAAAGGAATGAGCCTGTCGTGCATTGCAGTTCCGAAGCTGAGTCCGCCCGAAAACTCCGTGTAGCATACGTAAAGCCTGTCAAAAAGTCCGTCGTCAAAATCGTCGAGCAGCTCGCGGGTTATGTCTCTGGCCATCGCGAGTGACGGCTGATTCATCGAGTGCTGAAAATCCTCGCAGACCGGGTACCCGTGGGTCCTGTAAAATCTCCACCCGAAATCCCCGACGACGTATAGTCTGTACTCATCGCTTTTATCCATCAGCTCCATGGATTCCTTGATGACGTTCTGGTTGTAGGCTCCCGCGAGTCCCTTGTCACCCGTGATGACAAGGATCCCGTTGCGGCCGCCGGCAACGTTTTCATCAACATCCGCGTCGTAATATCTGCTGTGTACTTCGCCGCCTTCGATAGCGAACATCCTGCGGATCTCTTTTCTCAGAAGGTCAAAGTAAGGCTTCGTCTCCTCTGCCTCCTTGCGTGCGCGCCTCATCTTAGTTGAAGAGATGAGATACATCGCGTTGGTGATCTTCTGCGTATCGCTGACGCTCTTTATTCGGTTTTTTATCTCTTTGGTACTTGGCATTACTTAATTGTGACTATTGCCATTTCTGGCGGAACGCAGCTGAGATGTCTATGATCTCCTGCTTAAGATCATCGTCGAGCTTGCCGGTCTGGTCAATGCGGTCACAGAGCTCTCTGTGGTCGGACTCGACCATCTCTATAAACCTCTCGATGAATGCCGGCACATCGTCAGCAGGGATGCCCTGCATGGTGTGAGCCAGCGCCATTACGAGAGTTATTACCTGCTCGTGCTGCGATTTCGGTTTATACTGCTTCTGCCTCAGCATGCGCATGAGGCCCTGGCCATACTCGAGCTGCGATCTCGTCTGATCGTCGAGGTCTGAAGCGAACTGAGTGAACACTTCCATCTCGCGGTACTGGGCGAGGTCGATCCTGAGCGTACCTGAAGCTTTCTTCATGGCCTTTGTCTGGGCGTCGCCTCCTACACGGGATACCGAAAGACCAACGTTTACGGCCGGTCTCTGGCCCGAGAAGAAGAGGTCTGACTCCAGGAATATCTGGCCGTCTGTGATCGAAATAATATTGGTAGGGATGTATGCCGATACATCGCCCGCCTGCGTCTCAACTATAGGGAGGGCTGTCATGGAGCCGCCGCCTATCTCGTCCGAAAGCCTTGCGGCTCTCTCGAGAAGTCTTGAATGCAGGTAGAATACGTCGCCCGGATACGCTTCACGGCCCGGCGATCTGTCGAGCAGCAGTGAAAGTGCACGGTAAGCGACAGCGTGCTTCGAAAGATCATCGTAAACGATGAGCACGTCCTTGCCCTGACGCATGAAGTACTCGCCCATGGCGCATCCGGCGTACGGAGCGATGTACTGGAGCGGTGCCGGGTCACTCGCCGAAGCGGTCACGATGATGGAATAATCAAGCGCGCCGTGCTTCTTGAGAGTCTGCTGTATCTGCACTACCGATGAAGTCTTCTGTCCGATGGCTACGTAAATGCAGATGCAGTTTTTGCCCTTCTGGTTGATGATGGCGTCTATCGCGATGGCGGTCTTTCCTGTCTGCCTGTCTCCGATGATGAGCTCTCTCTGTCCCCTGCCGATAGGGAACATGGAGTCGATCGAGAAAATTCCCGTCTCAAGAGGAGTGTCTACAGGCTGTCTGTCGATGATAGGCGGAGCCTGGGCCTCTACAGGCATGTAGCCCGAGGCCGTGATATCTCCGAGTCCGTCGACCGGTGAACCGAGTGAGTCGACTACTCTTCCGAGGAAATTCTCTCCTACAGGGGTTCCGGCCGTTTTGCCCGTCCTCTTTACCGAGGAACCCTGAGTGACGCTCTCATCGCTGCTGAAAAGAACGCAGCCAATATTGTCTCTGCGGATATCCTGTACCATGCCCCTGACTCCGTCAGCGAACAGCAGGATCTCTCCGAATGTTGCCTGCGGAAGGCCGGCAACTGTCGCGATGCCGTCTCCGACCGTTATGACCTCTCCAACCTGCTCGGCCATCGCCTCCGGAGTCCATGCCTGGATGCTCTCCTTGAGCAGAGGTATGATGTTGCCGTTGCTGGTAGGTACCTTAACGAGGGTATCTCTCAGCTGGCGGAATCTTCCGCCTACCGACCAGTCATATATGTCGGATCCGACTTCGAGTCTGAAGCCTCCCGGGAAGGCGTCGGACATCTCCCACTGAAGCGGGATATCCGAGCCGTATTTGTTTTTCAAAAACTGTCCGAACCTCGCCTTTTGCTCTTTGCTCGGCTCCGCGGCAGAGTAAATCACTGCGGTGAGGATCTTTTCTTCGTTACTCATTTGTCTGCCTCCTCCGCAGCATCAAGGAACTGATCGAAAGCATCTGAAGCAGTCTGCTCGAGAGTGAGCTTCTCCATCGCGTCTGTGACCATCTCTGTGATCTCCTTCTGCGCGGATTCGATGATCTCTTTCTTCTCTCTGTCGGCCTCTCCGCGGGCATCCGAAATGATCTTCTCGGCTTCACCGCGTGCCGCCGCGAGCCTGCGCTCTCTTTCTGTTTCGATCTCCTTGCTCAGCCTGTTCTTTTCAGTCCTGATCTCTTCGTCAAAGTCTCTTTCTTTCTTCTCGTAGGAAGCCTTGCTGTTTTCGGCGTCAGCCAGAGCCTGCTCGGCCTTGCTGTCCATTTCAGCGTAATGAGCTTCCCTGTTTTCCATGAAGTCCCTAACAGGCTTGTAGAGAAGAATGTAAAGCGCACCAAAGAGTATGGTGAAATTGAACAGGTGCAGCAGTATTTGCTGCCAGTCTATGTTAAGTGGTACTCCTGTCATCTGATTACTCCCTGTCTGTCAATATACCGGTCTGCTGATGCATCCGCTAAAGAACGAATATGATCAGGATGACTGTGAGCAGTGCATAGATAATTGCTGTCTCTATGAAGACGAGCCCGAGCATGAAGCTTGTACGTATCTTTCCCTCTGCCTCAGGCTGCCTTGAAATACCTTCTGATGTCTTGGCTCCAAATAATCCCATTCCGATAGCACCGCCGCAAGACGCAAGGCCAATAGCGATACCAGCTGCGATAGCCTTGAGCCCGGTAGTTGATGCAGCGGCTGAAGCTGCATCTGCAGTTGCTGCCGCGTCACCTGTCTCAGCGAATACTCCTACTGTCAGCAGCATCATCATTGCTGCTCCTACCATCGCGAGAACGATTGCCAGTCTTTTCAGTTTCTTTGCATTGAGGTTCATTGTAGTTCTCCTTTTAAAGTTGATATTTTATATTATGCGTTCTGTTCCCTTACTACTGTTGTGCGCTTTTTGCCGAGCCTTCTCTTTTCTTTAGGTGGCTTCTCCACCTTCTCGGAGACCTCTCCGTAGAAGAGCGAGGTCAGCATCGTAAGCACGTATGCCTGGATGAGCGCGTGCAGAAGCGTGAAGAGCACTCCGACGATGACCGGCACAACATAGCTCATGGCGGTGTAGTAGTAGACGAGCTCGGTTACCAGAGCTCCCGAGAGCAGCGCTCCGAAAAGTCGGAAGCTGAGCGAGATAGGAAGCGAGAAATCCTTCAGTGTCTTTCCTATTCCCTTTATGCCGTTCCCGGCGATACCGCCTGACATTATCACCAGATACGAGAGGCATCCCATCATTATGGCACCGTTTACATCTGCGAACGGTGCCGGGAGCGAGATGGCGTGACCTTCGGTGGTCATCACCTGCACTCCCAAAAGCTCAAACAGCGTGCCCGTAAAGATGTATGAGCCTGCCGCGAATATGTATGCTCCGAGGAATCTGTTGATATGCGAGTTCTGCTTTGCCATTCCGTCAAAGATGCCTACCACGGTCTCAAGAACCAGCTGGAACTTTCCCGGAACGAGCCTGAAGCGCGGTATCACGAAAATCCTGCATATAAGCGCGAACACTATCATGATGCCCGATACGATGAAGGCCGCGATCAGGGACGGATTGACGTCCTTAAGCCCGAAGAGGCTTACTCTGTTTACCTCGTGCATGACAGCGTCTCTCATGACGACCTGCACGGACTCCTCTTCACCGCCGGTGCCGCCTGTCATGATGGATCCGATCAGAAACACCAGCGCGATGACCGAGAAGATGATTATTGCTTTATTACGCTCTTTTTTAGTCATAAGCGCATACTCCTCCAAATTCATGCCGGTCCCGATGCTATGCAAAGCATCCCGGACGTGGCTGATTCCCAACTTTTGTATTTTACCACTTTGAACAGCAAAATGGTAGCCTTCGATTTTTTCCTCTGTTATTTATTTTCGAAATACTGACTAATACAGACAGACCAGAGGCCGCGCCCTGTAGCGCGGCCCCTCTGTTTTATCATCGTAATATCGCGTTCTCTGCAGCTGTCTGTATTGCCTCAATGGCCTCCAGCTGCCTTTCAATATCCCCGGCTCCTTCCCTTACCTGTATGTTTGCGCTTCCGGTCTCATCGAAGCTTATCATCGCAGGCGATACCGGGACCGGCTCTGTAAAAAATATATTGCCGACACCTGCCAGTATTATCCCTTCAGGATGCCTGCGCGCGTAGGCTTTCAGCCCTGCCGGCTGTGTGAAGCACCTCACATGGCGCGGCTGCCCCGAAGCGTCTGTATAAGTCCGTTTTATGTCAGGGTCATCCACAAGAAGAGCTCCTCCGAGATAATGCCCGTTTATTTTTATGGTTTTCATCCTGACTCTTCTGCTCTCCCCTTGCTGTCTGATCTTTATTGAATGTCCTGCATAATAATAGCAAAACCTTTCGCCTCATTCAATGCACAACTTTTATATAATAAAGTTTATACATTGTAATCCTAATGTGTCACTTTGAATTATTATGTTAACAGAGGTCTGGTGTCAGACCTGATTCGAAAACTACAGGCAGGAGTATACCAGTTTATCGAGGGACTATGAGGAAAAAAGGGGAACTTAGCATGTATAATATCGGATCAAACATCCGAACCGCCCGAAAGCGGGCTGATCTGACACAGGAGGAGCTGTCAGAGAAGGTAGGCGTAACGCCTCAGTATCTCTCCGATCTCGAGAGAGGTCTGGTAGGCACCTCCGTACCTACGCTGGTCAGGATCTGCACCATGCTGAATGTCAGCTCTGATTTCATTCTGTTCGGGAAAGGCGATGCGTCTGACGACTCGAATGCCACCCTGATAGAACGGATCCAGCGTCTGCCTAAGTATAAGGCGGACATGGTGGAAACAAGCCTCAATGTTCTGCTCGAGGCGATGGATATGGAACCGGACAAACACAAATATTAAAAAACAGGCGGTGCTTTCGCACCGCCATTTCATTTACGTGATATTACACGAGCTCGAGGTAAACTACCTCAGCGTTATCTCCCTGCCTAGGTCCCAGCTTGAGGATACGTGTGTATCCGCCGTTTCTGTTCTCATAGCCCGGAGCGATCTCATCGAAGAGTTTAGTCACAACATCTTCGTCGAACAGATACTCGAGGCACTGTCTTCTTGCGTGAAGGTCGCCCTTCTTAGCAATCGTGATCAGCTTCTCAGCCTGACGGCCGGCTTCCTTAGCTCTCATATCTGTTGTTGTGATTCTGCCTTCTCTGAAAAGATCGGTCACCAGGTTTCTCAGCATGGATTTTCTGTGTGCAGAATTTCTGCCCAGCTTCTTATAACCTTTCATTGATGGCTCCTTTCAAATTACTCTTCTTCGCTCGGCTTGAGTGAAAGCCCCAGCTCAGCGAGTTTGTTTTTAACTT
>JAFVPI010000137.1 GCA_017505405.1 Mogibacterium sp. | reverse complement strand
GCTTATCTTAAAGACAGATACTGCGCGGACAGGATATACATGGCAGGCGGTGTGGCGTCGAGCCGCACGTTCCGTGCCATTGCAAAAAGAAGCAGTCTCGCTGACATACACTTCGGCGCTCCTGAGCTGTCCGGAGACAACGCTGTCGGCGCTGCGCTTCTCGCTAAGAGGATAGATGAAACCGGTAACAGTAACACAGGTAAATGAATACATAGCGAAAAAGCTGCGCGATGATCTCAATCTGCGCGGTCTTGCTGTTGAAGGAGAAGTTTCGGGACTCAGCCGCAGCGGCCAGCATTACTATCTGACGCTCAAGGATGCCGGCAGCCAGATACGCTGCGCCATATGGGGGCAGAACGCTTCACGCATAGACATGTCCCTCGTGGAAAACGGCAAAAAAATAGTAGCGGTCTGCGATATAAGCCCGTATGCAAAGAACGGTACTTATTCTCTCAGCATCAGATACGTTGAGGCTCTGGGAGAAGGCGACCTTGCAGCTGAATTCAACCGCATCAAAGAGAAGCTCGAGAAGGAAGGCCTCTTTGATAAAAAATACAAAAAACCGATCCCGGAGTTCCCTTACAGAGTAGGTGTAGTCACTTCCGCGACCGGGGCAGCCATAGAGGATATCCGCAAGATCATAACAGCAAAAAATGACTTTACAGATATCCTTATTTTCCCGACGGCAGTTCAGGGAATAGGCGCAGTAAACAGCATATGCGAAAACATCAGAGCTGCCAACAGCCTCAGCAGAAACGGCATAAAGATCGATACTCTCATAGTAGGCAGAGGCGGCGGCTCACCTGAAGATCTGGCTGCATTCAACGATGAGCAGGTAGCAAGGGCGATATTCGCTTCGGAGATACCTGTCATAAGCGCTGTAGGCCATGAGATAGATTTTTCGATAAGCGATTTCGTGGCCGATGCAAGGGCCGAGACACCTACAGCAGCCGCTGACATGGCTGTAATGGATACATACAAACTGAGGGAGGATATCGAAAGAAGCTCAAAGATCCTCCTGACATCAATAGAGCAGAAGATCGGCGCAGAGAGAAGGGTGCTTGACAGCGCATCTGCGCTGATGAAAGCAAATATACGGTCAAAACTTGCCGAAGCAGCCGGAGCCGTTGACAAAGCGGTCATCATGCTGCGTGAGAACGATCCGCGCCGCGTATTCTCAAAAGGCTACGCCGCAGTAACGGACAAAGACGGAAACATTGTGCCTTCTGCTACAGGCATAAGGACAGGAGAAGAGTACGATATCATAATGAGTGACGGAAGCTTCAGCGCAAAAGTCACCGGTGTTGATCTTAATTGACAGAGAGGTCAGATATGGCAGAGAAATCATTTACAGAAGCACTTAAAGATCTGCAGAATGCTGCTGCCGAGATAGGCAGGCAGGCCACGACGCTTGAGGATTCGCTCAGGCTGTTCGATGAAGGCATGAAGGAAGCCGAATACTGCAGAAAAATACTTGAGAGCGCTGAGCAGAAGATACAGCTCTACGAGAACGGAGAACTTAAAGATGCACAGCTTTGATGAGTACAGAAAATTCGTTAATAACCACCTTACAGACCTGATAGGAGATCCCGGTGAAGAAGCGTCAGAGCTTGCTGATGCGATGAGATACAGCCTCGAAGTAGGAGGGAAAAGGCTCAGGCCTGCGCTTTTGCTTGCATCCTCTGAGTTCGCAGGAGGCAGCATGGATGAAGCTCTTCCTTATGCTCTGGCTCTCGAGTACATTCACACGTATTCGCTCATCCATGACGATCTTCCGGCGATGGACAACGATGACCTGAGGAGAGGCAAGCCGACAAACCACAAGGTCTTCGGCGAGGCGATGGCAATACTCGCAGGTGACGGACTTCTTTCCACTGCGGCCGAGATCGTAACGGGGCAGCCTCTTGAATATAGCAGTGATGCTGCAAAGATGAGAAATCATATACGGGCAGCTCATGAGATAATGTCACGCGCAGGAGCCGCCGGCATGATCGCAGGCCAGACTGCTGACATAAAAGGTGAAAAGCTTGAACCGACTGCAGATCTCATAAGATTCATTGAGCTGCATAAAACCGCAGATCTCATAACAGCTCCGGTAAGGGCAGGCCTCATGCTTTCGGGCGCTGATGATGACATGCTCGAAAGATTCACGCTTTACGCAAGGAATATAGGAGTGGCGTTCCAGATACTGGATGACATACTCGATATTGAAGGCGACCAGGCTCTTCTCGGAAAGACACTCGGAAAAGACGCGGAACAGGGCAAGTGCAATTACGCATTCGTCCATGGGCTCGAAGCAGCAAAAAAAGAGCTTCACAGGCTGACAGCTGAAGCAAAGGAAGCTCTTGCTCCATATGGAGATGAGGCTGTGTTCTTTACAGAGCTCGCCGACTCGCTGGAAACCAGGGATCATTGACATACGGATTTCAACATGAAAGAAAGACTCGACGTATTACTAGTGAATAACGGTCTTGCGGAAACCCGCGAGAAGGCAAAACGCACCATCATGGCCGGCCTTGTTACTGTTGACGGAAGGCTTGAGGACAAGCCGGGCACGCGCTTTGATATCGACTCGGATGTGCAGGTAAAGGGCCAGGAATGTCCTTACGTGAGCAGGGGCGGCCTGAAGCTTGAAAAGGCGATAAATGAATGGGGCGTCTCATGCGAAAATGCGGTCTGCATGGATATGGGAGCATCAACCGGCGGCTTTACCGACTGCATGCTCCAGCACGGAGCACGCAAAGTATATGCGATAGATGTCGGATACGGTCAGCTTGACTACAAACTGAGGACGGATGAGCGGGTGGTCAACATGGAAAAGACCAACATACGCTATCTTGACACATCGCTCATTGAAGAGCCGGTCGATCTCATCTCGATCGATGTCAGCTTCATTTCCGTGAAGCACATGTTCCCGGTGGCAGCGCAGATACTTTCCGGTGAAGGACTCATTCTCTGTCTTGTAAAGCCGCAGTTTGAAGCGGGCAGGGAGCAGGTAGGAAAGGGCGGCATCGTAAGGGATCCTTCGGTACATGAGGACGTGATCAGCAACGTCATAGGATACGCGTCAGATAACGGACTTTACGCTCAGCAGCTGTCGTATTCTCCTATAAAAGGAACTAAAGGAAATATAGAATATCTACTTTTACTTTCACGTAAAAAGTGCGATAATAAACTAGGTGTGGGCGAAACCGTAAAAGAAGCTCATGCCGGCTTAAATAAATAACAATTATAGTTATAAATTAACCCTTAAGCTATCACCAAAAACAATGTAAGGAGATTCAAATGGAAGTTTCAAAAAGATGTGCAGCAATGCAGTTCTCGCCAATCAGAAGATTCAACGTATTTGCTTTTGAGGCCGAGAGAGAACACGGCAAAAAAGTTTACCGTCTCAACATCGGTCAGCCTGACATCGAAACACCTCCATGCTTCATGGAAGCAATCAGAGGATTCGACAAAAAGGTCATCGCATATGCAGAGTCTCAGGGTATCGATGAACTGCGTGATGCAATGATTTACTACATGAAGAGAGACTTCGACATGGATTATGAGAGAAAGGACATCCTCATCACAAACGGAGGTTCCGAAGCTCTGATCCTCGCTTTCACAGCTCTTCTCAATCCTGGAGATGAAGCTCTGATCGCTGAGCCTTTCTACACAAACTACAACACATTCTGCAACGAGGTTTCCGGTGTTCTCGTACCGCTTACAACTTCCGCAGAGGACGGCTACAACTGGGCTAAGAGAGATCTTATCGAGGCTGCTATCACACCTAAGACAAAGGCTATCTGCTGCCTCTCGCCTGGTAACCCTACAGGAAGAGTTCTCACACTCGAAGATATGAGACTCATCGGCGACATCGCTAAGGAGCACGACCTCTGGATCATCTCCGACGAGGTATACAGAGAGTTCGTATATGACGGAGCTGAGGCTCACTCATTCGGACAGCTCGACGACATCGCAGACAGAGTTATCATCGTAGACTCCGTATCCAAGAGATGGTCTGCCTGCGGAGCAAGAGTCGGTGCTGCTATCTCCAAGAATGAAGAGTTCATGAGCGCACTCCTGAAGCTCGCTCAGGGCAGACTCTGCGTACCTACACTCGAGCAGGTAGGCGCTGCCGCTCTCTACAGAATGGACAAGAGCTACTATGACGAGGCTAAGGCTGAGTACGAAGCAAGAAGAGACGCTGCTTATGAAGAGCTCTCGAAGATCCCTGGAATCGTTTGCCAGAAGCCTGCAGGTGCATTCTACATGACATGCAAGCTGCCTGTAGACGACATCGAGTCCTTCCTGATGTTCATGCTCAAGGAGTTTGATGACAACGGCGAAACAGCAATGTTCGCACCTGCTCCTGGATTCTATGCAACAAAGGGTCTCGGCGGAAACGAGATGCGTATCGCATACGTTCTGACACCTGATAAGATGAGAAGAGCTTGCGAGCTCATCAAGATGGGTGTAGCCGCTTACAACGCAAAGTAGTAAGAAGCTGAACAATTCACTTGTTTGACCGTAGGGGGAATCTCGGTTCCCCCTACAACTTTATGGAAATTTATATGGCTGAAGCGAAACTTTCCCCAATGATGCAGCAATATACGGCGATCAAGGATAACTACAAAGATGCCATCCTCATGTACCGTCTCGGAGATTTCTACGAGATGTTCTTTGATGATGCCATTCTTGCATCAAGGGAACTTGAGCTGACTCTTACCGGACGCAACTGCGGGCTTGAAGAGAGAGCTCCTATGTGCGGTGTGCCTTATCATTCGGTAGATCAGTATATCGTAAGGCTTGTAAACAACGGCCATAAGGTCGCGATCTGCGAGCAGGTGGAAGATCCGGCTGAAGCCAAGGGCATAGTCAGGCGCGAGATAACACGCATCTATACTCCGGGCACGCTGGATATAAGCGATGCCGGCAGAAGCGAAAACAATGTGTTCATTGCTTCGGCATGCATCTCCGATGAACTGACCGCTGTTGCTCTGGCTGATATCAGCACCGGTGAACTCAGCGCTTACGAGTATGAGACGGAAAAAGACGGGAAGAAGCTTTCGTTTGAGCGTCTTCTTAACGACATATCCATTCAGGATGTAAAGGAACTTGTTATAAGTGACGAGATCGCCTCAGATGTTGAGAAAACACTTTCAGAACACATGCTCAGCGTGTATCTCGACCGCATAGACAGTTCATTTTTCCGTTACCAGACTGCGAGGGATGTCCTGATGGATCAGTTCGGCGTATCCTCACTGATACCTCTTGATCTCGAGGGCAGGGAGGAGATGACTTCTGCAATAGGTGCTCTCCTGATGTATCTCAGAGAGACGCAGAAGGGCGACCTTGATCAGTTCAGGGACGTGACCATCAAACAGCATGACGGAGTGATGCATCTCGACAGATCGACGCTGCGCAACCTCGAACTCCTTGAAACGATCTACGACGGTGATGTCAAAGGCTCGCTTCTTGGAGTCATAGGAAAGACAAAGACTGCCATGGGAGGAAGGCTCCTCAGGGCATGGCTCAGGGAACCTCTGACCGATGTTGCGGAGATACGCAGAAGACTCGATGCAGTTGAAGAGCTCAGGAATAATCCTATAAAGGCAAATAACATATCAAACAGCCTGAAGTACATCTACGATTTTCAGAGGCTTACAGCCAGAGTTGCTACCGGACGCGCTGATGCGCGCGACCTTATAGCGCTCAAGAAAACACTGGCTCAGCTTCCGGATATCAAGTATGAGCTGTCTGACGTTTCATCTTCGCTGCTGAGATATCTGAATGGATCAATGGAGGACTTCGATGATCTTTACAGACTCATCGACCGCTCCGTATGCGAAGAGCCTCCAATGGGCATCACCGAAGGAGGCATAATAAAGCCGGGCTATTCGAAGGACCTCGACAAACTTAAGGAATCCATATCCGGAGCCAAGGAATGGATCGCAAATCTTGAGAACATCGAGAAGGAGAGGACCGGCATCAAGACTCTCAGAGTCGGGTTCAACAAGGTCTTCGGCTACTATATCGATGTCAGCAAGGGCATGATCGACAAGGTGCCTGAGGACTACATAAGAAAGCAGACTCTCGTAAACAACGAGAGGTACATAACTCCTGAATTAAAGGAAAAGGAAGATCTGGTCCTCACCGCTGAGGCCAGGATAAACAAAATAGAATACGAAGAATTCCGCAGGATCAGGTCTGCGGTAGAACCATATATCACGAGGCTCCAGAGCGCTTCTGCTGCTGTTGCAGCGCTCGATGTCCTTATCTCGTTTGCCAGGACCGCTTCTTCGAACGGCTATATCAAACCTGAAGTGAACGGCGGCGATGTGATCGACATAAAAAAGGGCAGGCATCCGGCTGTGGAGCAGCTTCTCGGAGCGGGCATGTTCGTATCGAACGATACATATATTGATCTGAACGAACGGAGCATGCTCATTATCACCGGGCCAAACATGTCCGGAAAATCCACTTACATGAGGCAGACAGCTATCATCGTACTGATGGCTCAGATCGGATGCTTTGTGCCGGCGGAGAGCGCAGTCATAGGTGTGACCGACCGCATATTCACCAGGATAGGAGCCTCCGACAATCTTGCTTACGGACAGTCAACATTCTACATCGAAATGAGCGAGCTCGCAGGCATACTGAGGAATGCCACGTCAAGAAGCCTGATAATCCTTGACGAGATAGGCCGAGGCACCAGCACATTCGACGGACTGTCTATAGCATGGGCTACGGCATCATACCTTGCCGATCCTTCGCACAGAGTAAGAACGATGTTCGCGACTCATTATCATGAGCTCACGGATCTCGAAAGCGAAAAGGAAGGCATACACAATCTTTCCGTTGCAGCTGCAGAAGACGGAAATGATGTGGTATTTCTGCACAACATAATCGAAGGCCCTGCAAGCAAGAGCTACGGGATCCATGTAGCCAGAATCGCAGGCATACCTGAAGTGATCAGAAAGGACGCAAGACACAAGCTGAATGAGCTTGAGACCCTGTCTGCTGAAGTACGCGGCGATACAGCGGAAAGATCCGAACAGATATCTTTCATGAATGATGAGCTTGCGGAAGAGGGAGTCAGCACCGATGCTGCAAAATACCGGCATCTTGCGTCAAAACTGAAAGAGATCGATATAAACACGATGACACCTGTTTCGGCACTTGTAAAACTGCAGGAGATCATCGGGGAGATCAGCGACTGACATGATAAAAGTACTGGACAGCTTTGTCGCAGATAAGATCGCGGCCGGAGAAGTTATCGAAAGGCCGGTCTCTGCGGTAAAGGAACTGGTTGAAAACTCAATAGATGCAGGAGCGGGATCCATCATTGTTGAGATCCGCAAGGGAGGCAAGTCGTATATCCGGGTAACTGATGACGGATGCGGCATCTCTTTTGATGAGGCAGAAACAGCATTTCTGAGACATGCAACAAGCAAGATCAGCGGCATAACTGATCTGGACAACATAGTATCCCTCGGATTCAGAGGAGAGGCGCTTGCAAGTATATCCGCTGTTTCCAGGCTTACTATGGTGACCCGCAGAGCCGAAGACATGTCAGGTGTAAAGCTGGTCCTTCACGGCGGAAGGGTAGTTTCCAAGGAGCGCACAGGCTGTAACACCGGGACTACTGTGATAGTTGAGGATCTGTTCTACAACACTCCTGCCAGGCGCAAGTTCATGAAGACAGATGCCCGTGAGGCATCATCCATAATAGAGCTGATACAGCAGTATGCTGTCTGCTATTCAGGTATACGCTTCATGATGATCAACAACGGAATGACCCTGTTCTCAACAAACGGGGATGGAGATACTCATGCCGTGCTTAGTCTGCTTTATCCGTCTCTGGCCAGGAACGGGCTGCTTCCTGTCAGCAATGAACATGTAAAAGGCTATGTTTCAGATCCCGGAAGCACGATGAGTACCAGAAAGGGCCAGCTCTTCTTTGTAAACGGAAGGCTGGTGTCGAGTGCTGTTATTGAGAAGGGCCTGGAGGATGGCTATCAGGGGCGCATATTCAGCGGATTCCCTGCTGCAGTCCTCTTCATCGAAGCAGAACCTTGCGATATAGATGTGAACATCCACCCGGGAAAACAGGAGATCAGATTCCTGAAACAGGACGATGTAAAAGCCGGCATTGCTGAAGCTGTCAGCAATGCAGTTATGACAGGCGCGGGAGTTCCTAAAGGTTTTGTAAAGAACATTGAAAGTGCTTCCGAAAAACAGTTAAATGTGGGTGTTCAGCAAAAAGAAGAGACGGAGCAGACTTCTATAAGGGAGTTCCTGAAAGGTCTTGAAAACAGCAGTTCTTACGGGGAACGCGATATCCGCGGTGACCGCGATGAATACGCAGCTGCGGAGACGGCAGAGGTCAGTGATGTCACAGAACATACAGCTGTGGCAGAAGAACCGGAGTTTTCGTATGCTCCTGTTTCTTCACCGGCAAAAGCTGTTCCTGAACCGGTGCAGACGCCTGCGCCGTTCGATTTTGACGACCTTACTTACAAGGGGTATATTTTCAACACTTACATCATAATGCAGGGCAATGATGAGGTATACATATTCGACCAGCACGCAGCGCACGAACGCGTATTCTACGAGAAGTTCATGCGCGGATATAACAACTCCGCACACTCACCACAGCCCGTTCTCACAGCCTTCACAATCAATGTGAGCAATGATGTATACTCAATGAGCGGAGAATGGCTCGGCGATCTTATTCGCATGGGCTATGATATGGAAGATTTCGGAGACTGCACGTTCATAGTAAGGGGGATCCCTCCGTATATGAGCCTGAGCGAGGCGGAAGGCTTCGCAAGAGGCTATGCAGAAGCGCTGGGAGAGACCGGCGGCGTCAACAGGATAGTCGTCGACAAACTCATTACAAGATCATGCAAGTCAGCCGTAAAAGCACACGATGTACTTTCAGAACAGGAAATAACCGATCTGATGTCAGAGCTTGCGAAATGCGATAATCCGTATTCGTGTCCTCACGGACGGCCTACATTCATAAGGATAAGCAGCTATGACATCGAAAGATCGTTCAGACGCAAATGATCTTCGGAGGACAGGCTCCTCCGGCAGGAATTCTGGAGAATAATAAAACAAAATGAAAAACACAGTATATATAATTTCGGGTCCAACGGCGTCGGGCAAGAGCCTGATAGCTTACTATCTCGCAAAGCGTATTCGCGGCGAAATAGTGAACTGCGACTCGGTCCAGTTATATAAATACATGGATATCGGAAGCGCAAAGCCTTCCGAAAAGGCGATGTCAGAGATAAAGCATCACCTTTATTCGATCGAGGATCCTTCTGTAAACATGACGGTAGCCGATTACAGGAAACTCGCGCTTGAGGCGATAGATGACATACTCGCGCGCGGCAGGACTCCTATAGTATGCGGCGGCACGGGTCTCTATCTCAATGCCGTGATCTATGACATGGATTTCGGCGATGCTCCGGACGATGAGGAACGCAGAAGGGAACTTGAAGAACTCGCTGCACAGCGCGGAACAGGCTACATGCATGAGTATCTGCAGGGGCTCGATCCTGATGCGGCTTCAAGGATACATCCCAACAACACCCGCAAGATAATCCGCGCGATCGAAGCATACGAGCACGGAAAGGGCATAAAGGATCTTTCAGAGTGTGAGATCAACCCTGACTACGACTTCAGGTTCTATGCTCTTACAATGAAAAGAGAATGGCTCTACGAGAGGATCAACCGCAGGGTCTCGAGGCTTTTTGACCAGGGGCTTGTAGATGAAGTGAGCGATCTTCTCAGCAGGGGCTATACAGAAGACCTTCCGTCCATGAAGGCCATCGGATATAAGGAAGTGATCGGCTTCCTCAAGGGTGAATACGATCTCTATGATGCCAAGGAGCTCATCATGAAGAACACCAGGCATTTCGCAAAGAGACAGTACACCTGGCTCAAGAGATATGATTTCATCAACTGGATCGAGATCGAAAAGGGCGATACTGTCGGAGAGATAGTAGACCGCATACTGGGCGAAGATAATAAGACCGAAAACGAGTGATCAGCAATATGGCTAAGACCACATACGACAGCAGGGAATTCAGATCGCACAACAAGAGCGATAAGCCTGACAATATCGTCAAAAAGGAAAACGATATATACATGGAATGTGAAGCCATACAGAAAGAGCTTCCGAATTTTTTGCGTCCGTATTTTGCTTATCTCAAGGGCAATGTGCTCCCTATGACAAGGCTTGCGTATCTGCATGATGTAAGGTTCTTCATGAATTACCTCATAAAGGAGACCGATCTTACCAAAGCGGAAAAGCCGAAAGACATAAAGTCGGAGGAGCTCAACGGGATAGTCGCGGCGGATATCAATCTGTACATCGACTACTGCCGCAAATACATGGTGGATGACGGCGACACGGTGACCGTCTACGAGAACAACAACAAGTCCCTGGCGAGAAAGAAATCTTCGGTTTCAGTGCTTTTCAAACAGCTCTACAGGGACGGCATCGTTGATCAGAACATAACAGACGGCTTTGACCCGATCAGGGTAGCCAAGCCGGGCGAACGCGAGATCAAGGCTCTGCAGGATGACGAGGTCATGATAATGCTCGACGCTGTCACCAACGGGACCGGTCTTACGGATCATGAGCGCACTTACTGGGAAAAGACTAAACTGCGCGACAAGGCAATACTGGTGATGTTCGTCACCTACGGACTCAGACTGAGCGAACTCCAGCAGCTCAACCTTTCATCCTTCAACTTCTCAAGAGGGGAGTTCAAGATCTACCGCAAAAGAGGCAAGGAATCGATAATGCCGCTCAACCGTTCTGTTGAGATGGTTCTGAACGATTACATCGGAAACGAGAGAAACACCGTCATACCTGAAAATACGGCCGCTGAGGATGCTCTCTTTCTGTCGCTCCAGGGCAAAAGGATCACTGAACGTGCCATAAGGGAGCTTGTAAAAAAATATACATCGATCGCTCTGAATACAAGCAGACGCGCAGGGTACAGCCCGCATAAGCTGAGAGCTACGGCTGCGACATCGCTGATCGGAAGAGGCAATTCGATATACGATGTTGCCGCGCTCCTCGACCATGAGCAGGTGACCACTACCCAGCTCTACGCTCAGCACAAGATGAATGTGAAGCGCGATCTTGTGAGCGACATGGAATGGGAGCTTGAAAGAACAGACGAAGACTGATAATGGATAAATATAACGAATATATAAAGGAACAATTCAATATAGATGATAAAGTACTCGCGCTGGTAGATGAAGCTGAAAAAGCTCTCGCGGAACGCTTTGCGGAGATCGATGACATCACGGCAATATGCCAGATGAAGGTCCTCAAGGCATTCCAGGAGAATCATATCAACGCGACTCATTTTGACTGGAGCACAGGTTACGGCTATGATGACGCGGGCCGTGAGGCGGTCGAAAGGGTATATGCTTCTGTTTTCGGAACAGAGGCGGCTCTCGTAAGGCCTAATATAGTGAACGGAACGCACGCGATAGCTTCCACACTGCTCGGAATGCTCCGGCCCGGAGACGAGCTCATTGAAGTTACCGGAAAACCTTACGATACGCTTCAGACGGTCATCGGAAGAGATGACGGAAGCGCAAAGAAGAGGGGGGAAGGCAGCCTGCTGGGGCCTTCCGACTTCAAGGGAACGATAAAAGATTATGGTATAGTCTATAAAGAAGTAGCTCTTGGAGATGACATGGATGTCGATCTCGATGCGATCAGCAAGGCTGTCACACCGAAAACAAAGGTAGTGGCCATGCAGCGCTCTACAGGATACGACTGGCGGCCTGCGATATCCCTTGAAAGTCTCAAAGCGGTTACCGAACTCGTTCACGGGATAGATCCGGGCATCATAGTGATGCTTGACAACTGCTATGGCGAATTCGTGGATGCAGTTGAGCCGACTGAATTCGGTGTAGATGTTATGGCCGGATCTCTCATAAAGAATCCGGGCGGTGGTCTTGCACTTTCAGGCGGTTATATAGTCGGAAGAGCAGACCTTATTGAGCAGATATCCTACAGACTCACATGCCCGGGAATAGGCGCTGAATGCGGCCTTACATTCGGCCAGAACCGCAATGTGATGCAGGGCCTCTTCATTGCTCCGGGAGTAGTCAATGCCGCGCTTAAGGGAGCTATACTTGCAGGCACAGTCTATGACAGACTTGGTTTTGAGGTAGTTCCTGCAGCAGACGCAAAAAGAAGCGACATCATTCAGGCCATCAAGTTCCTGACCGCAGAACGCACTGTCGCTTTCTGTCAGGCGGTGCAGTCGGCATCGCCGATCGATTCTTATGTGCTGCCTATGCCTTGGGACATGCCGGGCTATGAGGATCAGGTCGTCATGGCTGCAGGCGCTTTCGTGCAGGGCTCATCGATAGAGCTTAGTGCTGATGCTCCGCTCAGAGAGCCGTATATAGCATATTTTCAGGGCGGACTTTCATACTGGCATTCCAGATTCGGCGTGATAAAGAGTCTCGACGCGCTTCATAAAAAAGGTCTGATCACAATATGAACAACGCTGTTTCCGCAGACAGAAGCAAGAGAATAATTGCCATATCCAAGCTGATATTGCTCGTCATTATTATTGCGGGCATACCGGCTTTTCTTTATCTGAGATACGGAAGCGGAGTGTTCAGCAAGGAAATGGCGGGCACAGTTGTTGCTTATCTCAGGCAGAACAGCAAAATCGCATTTCTGCTCATAATCGGCCTGCAGATATTCCAGGTAGTGGTATGCGTACTTCCGGGCCAGCCGATACAGTTTGCCGCAAGCTACATGTTTGGAATAGGAGTGGGATTCCTGCTCTCGATAATAGGCGCTGTCATAGGCACTATAATATCTTTTTACCTCGCCAAGGTCCTCGGAAGCGATGCCATGCACATGTTCTTCGGTGAGGAGAAGCTGAGGGATTATCACAGGAAACTCAATTCCGGGCGCGGCCTGCTGCTGGCCTTCCTCATATATCTGATACCGGGTATACCTAAAGACCTCGTTTCTTATGCAGCGGGCATATCCGAGATGCGCTTCAGGCCGTTCCTGCTGGCCGCTACGATCGGAAGATCTCCGGGCATGCTCGGGAGCCTTCTTCTGGGACACTTCTTCGGGAATCAGAACTACAGGGCTATAATCATACTGTCTGTCACAGTTGCTGTAATACTCCTGATATGCTTTATAAAACGTGAAGCGCTTACGGGCTTTCTCGACAGGATAGAAATGAAAGACGCGGAAGCGGAGAAAAGGATCGATGGCTAAAGATAAGTACGGTGCAGGGGAAAGATTCAAAGGCTTAAAGAGAAGGTGCAGAGAAAAGATACTCAAAGGCGAAATAAGATACCGAGAAAAGACACTCAAAGGCGAAATAAGATATAAAGGAAAAGATCGATGGCTAAAGATAAGGTGCAGAAGACAAATGCAATGAGACTGCTTGACGCAGCCGGGATAGACTATTCGATGGCTAGCTATGACTATGACGAATCCGATCTCTCAGGGGTCCATGCTGCGCAGGAACTCGGAGTATCAGAGGATGTAGTCTTCAAGACGCTCGTCACACGAGGAGACGGCAATGCTATTTTCGTGTTCGTGATACCTGTGGCAGAGTCGCTCGATCTCAAGAAAGCAGCCAAGGCATCCGGCAACAAGAGCATAGAGATGATCCATGTAAAAGAGATACTGGATATAACAGGATACATACGCGGAGGCTGCTCGCCTATAGGAATGAAAAAGGCCTATCCTACATTCATAGATGAGACAGCCATACTCAGTGAAAAGATATATTTCTCTGCAGGGAAGAGGGGAGTACAGATAATACTGGACCCTGAAGTGCTGGCAGAAGTGAGCAATGCTGAATTCGTTGATCTGACAAAATAAAGCTGAGTTCGTTGATCCGACAAAATAGAGATCCGCTATAACCCTTTGATTGCAAGGCTTTTCGCATATTGCGGAAGGCTTTTTTCTTTGCTGAAAATATTTTAGAACTTTTGTTCGGAAAAGTATTGACATAAAACGAACAAACGTTTATAATGCATACATACCGAACAATTGTTCAAAACTGTTTTATTGAAAGATGGAAAATGGTGGACGAAATGAAAGAGAACAGAAGACATCATTATAGAATAGTAAAGCCGTTCAGGTTCTTCCTGTTCGTTGTTATAAGCATCATGATAACCGTATTTGCCGGATATACCGTAGTCGGCGCCGGCAATGCCGAGGCTGCGTCCGTAAGACAATATGTGCAGGTCACTATTGGCGAAGGTGACAGCCTCTGGAGTATAGTGGAAAGATGCAACAGGGATGCGCACATCGATGTACAGAGCGCCATATACGATGTATATGAGATCAACGATATCGATGCAGCTGACATCCAGCCCGGAGACAAACTGTTTATTCCGGTTTATTAAATAGCTAGCTTCATATGTCGCTCCGACGTATGTCTAGAAGTGTGTTTTACTGACGACCCGAAGCAATGCCGCAAATGTATCCCGGCGCGCATACTTCGGGTCTTCAATTGCATCATTATATGCAAAAAACTTTTTTCCACATGACTGCAGATCCATCTTACCGCGCATAGGAAATATACATCAGACGAAAGATATGCGCATAGGAAATATACATCCATATGAAAGATATGCGCATAGGAAAGCATACAAGACCGGCAACAGGCAAACTTGTATCAGTCCAGTTCAAAATACATTTTTGTCAAGGTTGATGATTGCTTATTGGCTGAAATCCCTTCAAATCTTGTATTTCCTTTGATGATGCCCTGGAATTGTCAAGGTTTTAGAAGAGAAGCCTTGACAATTCTCTCGATATGGAACAAATGTTCAAGGTTCTTGTTTGGAATACGCTTTTAGCAGACGATTTCATTCTTTAATCTTGACAAAATTGTTAGATTTAGAAAAATCAACAAGATTTGACAGGTTGTATCTGCGTCAGTAAGAGTTGTGCTTTAATAAGCACCAGAAGAATCTAATATGACAACTATTTAAGATCAATGATGTCTCACGGAAGACTCATTGAAGAAATGAAAAGATGTGTAAAATGAGCACGTAAAACCCTTGAAATTTCAGAAAAAACGCAAGGTACTACGGGTCCTGATG
>JAFVPI010000136.1 GCA_017505405.1 Mogibacterium sp. | reverse complement strand
GCAATAATGTAGCCGACCCTCATGCCCGCAAGGCCAAAGCCTTTTGACAGGGTGCGCACCACTGCCAGATTAGGATACTTCTCGCAGAGCCGCACGGCAGAGTTCCTCTTTGGCATGAACTCGCCGTAAGCCTCGTCGATGATGACGGTAATGTCGTTCTTCATCGCCTTTGAGACTATCTTCTCTATGTCCTCAATATCGATGGCCTGACCCGTAGGGTTGTTAGGATTGTCGATATAGATGAAATTGTAGAGTTTTTCCTCCTCGGACGCGCTGACATATGTTTTTGCGATGTAGTGCATCGACATGAATTCATATGAATCGAACTTGTAGTTATGCTCCTTTTTCAGCTGATAAGGAGCGTATTCAATGCCCAGCATCTCAGCATGCATGTAGTAGTCGGTGAACTGAGGCGAGATCCCCAGCACCATTGCGTTATGCGTGTCAAAGATGTTGTTTATAATGTATAGAGCGCTAATGCTGCCGTCAGTGATCAGTATGTTCTCACGCTCAACGAAGCACTGGCTCTTCCAGTATTTTATTATGGCATCATACAGGGCCTGGCTGTGCGGGTACGGACCAAGTCTTGATAAGTCGAATTTCTTTACGACATCAGCGCACTCAGGCGGAAAGCCGTAAGGATTGCACCCCTCGCTGCAGTCGATGCCTCCCTCAGGCAATTCGATCGCATCGCTTGCGTAGCTGATCTTTTCGTGCTCGAGGAGCTGTTTCTTGATCTTTAATCTGTCATGCATATGTTGGTCCTCACTGGTGTCGGCTCATCTTTCCGCGCCGGTCAAAACAAGCCATTGGTTTTAAGTATGAATAAGAATATCGGAATGGTAAAACAGGATGTTATGGTAGTGATAACTACGAGCTCTCCCGCAAGCTTTCCGTTGCCGCCCATCGAGCTCGCCATCGCATAGGACGCGAGTGCGTCCGGGGCCGCGACCATAAGGGTCACGGCGATAAGCTGCACATTCCTTATACCCAGAAAAGCCGCGCCGGCGATGCCGAATGCCGGGAACACTATCAGCTTTCCGATGGTACATACCGCTATGCGCCATCTGTCGCTGCTGAATCCCTTTAAGTTCAGCGCTGCTCCCAGCAATATCATTGCAATAGGCGCAGTGGCATCTGACAGCGTACCGATAGTATTCACTATCGGTGCCGGAAGATCTATACCGAGCATCATAACTATGAATGCCGCAATACCGCCGTCGATTATAGGGTTTGTCAGAATACGCTTAAGCATCTGTCCGAAATTGACTTTTCCGCCCCTGAAAGTCTCAAACAGGATGACTGCTGTTACGTTATAGAACGGCACCACGAGCATCATAATGATCGCGACCGCTGTTATATTTCCTTTTCCGAAAAGGTTGACTGCGATCGGGAATCCCATGAGCACGTAATTGCTCCTGTACAGAGACTGTATCATTGCTCCTCTGTGATAATTATTCTTCTCTATCGTGCAGACGAAGATCCACGAGGCGGCAAACTGCAGGGCTGTAAAAATGACCGCGTAAAGGCCGAGCCTCGCATCCATATTATCCGCGATATTTTTTCCGTACAGGTTGTCGAACATGATAAAAGGATAAAGCGTCAGGAAAACCACGTGTGTGAATTTCTTTACTTCTTCATCTTTCATCACCCCGGTCACCTTCAGTATGATGCCGATGATGAGATATATGGCCGACGGAATGACGGCATTTACGCAAATAATAAAGTTCTGCAGCATGCCTAAATTCTAACACATAAGGCACATAAAATAAGAGCGGATATGCCAATATCCGCTCAAAATTTAAATTATCTATTTGTCTCCCCTGAGCATTTTAGCCTGCTCATGATAAGGGATGTACTCTTCGCCGCTGAAGTAGTTCTTTACAAGCTTAACAACGGTTCCCGAGAGAAGGAATACACCGATCAGGTTCGGGATGGCCATGAGTCCGTTGAATGTCTCGGCGACCTCCCAGATGACTCCGAGGTCCATCGTGGCTCCGAGGATCGCTACCAGAGCATAAATGATCAGAAAAGGCTTCGCTGCCTTGCTTCCGAAGATGAACTCGGAGCAGCGGGTCCCGTAAAGCCCCCAGCCGAGGATGGTGGAGAACGCGAAACAGCACATTGCAATTGCTGTGAATATCGATACCCAGCTTCCGTATGTGTTTGTGAATCCCTGGATGGTGAGCTCAGCTCCAGCAGGCTGACCGTACTGGATCGATGCGCGGCCGCAGATGATGATCAGGGCTGTCATCGTGCAGATAACGATCGTGTCAACAAACACTTCGAAGATGCCGAAGAATCCCTGCCTTACCGGATGATTGACATCTGCGCTGGCATGAGCCATGGACCCTGTACCGAGTCCCGCCTCGTTGGAGAAGATTCCTCTTGCGATACCCTTCTGTACGCTGAGGAACATGCTTCCGACCACACCGCCGGTAACGCCCTTAGGGCTGAAAGCTCCCTCGAATATCGAAGCGAAAGCTCCCGGTACATATCTGAAGTTGATTATGATAACGCCGAGGCCGAGGAGGATATAGAAGACCGCCATGAAAGGAACGAGCTTCTCTGTTACCGCTCCTATCCTCTGGACTCCGCCGATAAGGATGAATGCGATGAGTATCGCGAGCGCTATACCGATGATGAGGTTGAGCAGCTTGATGCCCGATGCTCCCATGACATTATATGAGAGGAGAGCTGTGTCGATCGAAGTCGTGATCGTGTTTACCTGTGTAGCGTTTCCGGTTCCGAATACTGCGAGGATGCCGAAGATCGAGAAGACCGCTCCAAGCCATTTCCAGTTTTTGCCGAGGCCGTTCTTGATGTAATACATCGGTCCGCCTACGTATGTGCCGGTGTCATCGATCTCTCTGAAGTGAACTGCAAGCGTTACTTCGGAGAACTTGGTGCACATGCCGAGGATGGCTGAGATCCACATCCAGAATACCGCTCCCGGACCGCCGATAGCGAGAGCTCCGGCTACTCCTGCGATATTTCCTGTTCCTACAGTCGCGGCAAGTGCGGTGCAAAGGGCCTGGAACGGAGTGATCGCGCCTTCTTTCTTTTCACCTTTGACGAAGATCTTGCCGAAGGTCTCCTTCATTGCAAGCCCGAACTTCCTTATCTGGATAAAGCCCGTGCGGATGCTCAGGTAGAGGCCGATGCCCAGAATACACACCATGGCAGGAATGCCCCATACAAAATTGTTGATTGCTGAATTGATGCTGATTAAGGTATCCATTATCTCTCCTTATCGTGATACAGAAATACGTGAGGGCAAAAGAAAAGAGAACGTGATAGTATCCAAAATACATCATGTTCTCTGCCCCATGGTTTTTGATGTCCGAAGGTCTGAACGTCTGACTCAGACTCCCCCTTACGGAAAGGAAAAACCAGTGTGAAAAATATCACAAAGTGGTGGTATAGTTCAATTGTTGTTAAAATGTTAACGATAATAATACAAGAAAAAACAATCTGCTAGCCTTTCTCCCCGCTTTTTGCCTTCATCCTTGAATGGACTATATCCCTGATCTCCTCCCTGTCCTCATGCTCAAGCGAGTCCACTCCGTACATCCCCGCAAGGTTCTCCATATGATGTCTGAACTCGTGCCTTACGACCCCTCTCAGCTTATCCTTAAGCTGGTCCTCGTGCATCCAGCCGCAGGTATGCGCAAAGGATCCGTAATAAATAGTGATCTTATTGCCCTGACTGGATCTGCTGTATTCTCCCATTATAACGAGGTCGCCGTTCTCGGCATATGGAGACAGCTTATACTCCTCGGACAGCTGGACGCCATAATGGAGCTCCCTGAAGAAATCATCAGGAAGCTCCTCGCAAACTTCATTTAGCATTTCGTAAAATCTGTCTATGTCGACCATCAGACCGCTCTCCTATTCCTCCCAGAAGAGCTCGTCAAGTGTTTTTCCGAGCTCGCGGCATATCGCTATGCACAGGTTTATCGTGGGGTTGTAGTCACCCTTTTCTATAGCGCTTATAGTCTGCCTTGATACTCCGATCAGATCCGCCAGCTGCTGCTGTGAAAGATCTTTGGCAACACGCGCTGATTTCATTTTCAGGTTTTTCATTAGATGCTCCTTTGCACTGCCTCAGATTCTATCACATATCGTCTTCTGCATCTTCCTCTTCAGACATACTGCGCTGTTTTATGCTGAGCATGATCATTATGATCACGAAGGCCAGGCAGAAGAGGAGCGATGCGCACGGACCGAATGAGAGCTTGCCGTCCACCATGGCTCCGTCCTTCAGTCCGGAAAATCCCGAGATCGCGTTGCAGACAATTACTACCCACATCACCGCGCGGTACGTTCTGGTGTCAGTTCCGACTCCGAAGTACGAATCGTTCTTTATGCAGTAAAGAGCGTATACCATGACTCCGGCAAGTATCATTAAGAATATTGCAAGAGTGCGCGTGACCGGCAGAGTTTCGAACGCGTCGAAGCTTTCGAGCAGAAGATCAAGTGTAAGGAGTCCCAGCATGGTAAAGCTGGCGTATTTGTAGCCTCTTCCTCTTACGAGCTCCTGCCTTTCATCAAATGTGCCCTTCATCGACTTTTTGCTGAACTTCCAGATGAGAGCGAATATTATCAAAGCGGTCACTATGCCAAATGCCAGACCGGCTGCATAACTAGTACTCATTTTGTTACCTCCTCCCGGACGGACCCTCTTTCCGTCCCTTGCGAGGTCATATTACATCTTTAATGGCATTTTGTCAAATATATTTTACAAAAAAATAAAAATATTTTTCATAATGTTTAAAGTACCTGAAAACCGCCCCCGGCAATCGGCCGTGTAAGGTGAATTGGAAAACTAATTTCCAGTTCAGGAAT
>JAFVPI010000135.1 GCA_017505405.1 Mogibacterium sp. | reverse complement strand
GGTCAAGTCCTAAATTGTGTGTAAAATGCTCAGCCTGTATAAAGCTTCCCTCGCCGGGAAGGCAGCCAGCAGCGTGTGTACCCGCTGCTGGTGCAGCAAAGGGTAATCCGCGTCGCGCCGTCAAGGGCTGCCCGGCCTAAGGCCAGCGTACTGTCCCTTGACTCTGCTCCCGCTCCAGTAATGGCATGCGAGAGTTCTACGCTGCATCAAGAATAGCTTGCTGGCTCATAGCTGTGTCTTTCAGTTTTGGCAGTATGTCGATCCTGATCCTGTCATACGTCCGCTGAGAGAACACTCTCTGCTTTACGGATAACTGGTCATTGTGCTCCATCGCCACTGCACCCATGAGCCTGAGAATGGAATCCGTATCAGGGAAGACTTGTACCACATCCGACCTGCGTTTCAGCTCTCGATTTAGTCTCTCGATCATGTTAGTTGTGCGGAGTTTAGTACGCAGCCATTCCGGAAGAAGCATCACTGTCATGGAATCTTCGAATCCTTTGTCGAGTATTGCCATTGCCTTTGCTGCGACCGGTTCATAGTCGGCAATGATGCCATCACGGATCGTGCGGGCTTCCTCCATGGATCCGGCATTGAACATATTGCGAAGTTCCGTGCTAAGGCCAGACTGGAATCTCGCTGGTGTTTCAGCAAGGATATTACGAATGAAATGCACCTGGCAGCGCTGCCATGCAGCTTCAGGATAAGTTCTGGCTATTGCATTCAGTATAGATCTGTGACCGTCAGATATGACCAGGCTGACACCATTGAGGCCACGGCTTTTCAGGCTTTTGAAAAAGCTCTGCCAGGAAGCATTGTCTTCCGCGTCTACAACATCGAAACCAACGATCTCCCTGACTCCGTCGGGTCTGATCGCAAGAGCCAGCATGAATGCCTTGGATACGATCCTGTGATCCTCTCTGGCTTTGAAATATGTTGCGTCAACCATCAGAAACGGTACATCAAGGTTGTCCAAAGGGCGGTTCCTGAAGGCTTCGATTTCTGCATCAAGTTTCTTGCAGAGTTGTGAGACGCTGGATTTTGAAAAACTTTTGCCGCATAGTTCTTCAACTACGAGTGAGACTTTACGAGTAGACACTCCGTTGATGACCATCTTTACCATCGCCGCGATCAATGCTGCTTCGCTGCGCTGGTAGTTGTCGAAGATCATTGTGTGGAACGGCTCATTCCGATGCCTTGGGACTTGAAGTTCGATCGTTCCGATCCTTGTGGTAAGTATTCGTGCACGTGTACCGTTTCGGTAATCCTGACGTCCATCTGTACGTTCATGTCGTTCAGCTCCAAGCTGTTCGGCTGATTCGATCAGCATGATCTGATCAAGGAGCTTCTTGACCAGCATTTTGAAAGCTTCATCACGATTACCTGACAATATTTGTAGAACTTCTTCCTGTGTTAATGTAAAATTCACCTGAGTCATACTCGTACCTCCTGTATGTAGTTTGTTGTGGTGACTAACATTATACAGGATGAGCATGGCTCGTTTTTTTAATTGAATTTACACCATTATATGGACGTGACTGGTTTGACTCTTTTGGAGGTCGTTTTGAGGGGCTGCCGCATGACCAATCTTGACAAAACAAGTGATAGGAAGATGAATTGACAAGGTTTGGAAAAGAGCGGCATCCGTATGCATTAATTGTGTAATACCTGCGACAGCTTGCGCGGAATGCTGGTAACAAATTGTGCAGAATATCAGCGGCTGCGGCTATATAAAAACAACTGGAAAACTGATATACTAATTAAGTTATGAACATACTTGTTGAGCTTTTTATCGTATTTTTTAAACTCGGCGCCTTCACCATCGGAGGCGGTATTGCCATGCTTCCGCTTCTGCAGAATACGCTGATCAATGAGAAGAAATGGTTCACTAAGGAAGAGTTCATGGATATCGTTGCCGTGTGTCAGAGCCTACCGGGAGTGGTGGCCATCAACATGGCGACGTATGTGGGATATAAGAAGAAGGGATTGATAGGCTCGGTCGTTTCGACGTTCGGAGTCACGATACCTTCGTTCATCATGATCCTGATCATTGCCAGATTCATCACCTCTCTTGGTGACAACGGAGTGCTGATGGGAGCCATGGCCGGACTCAGAGCTGCGGCGCTCGGAATGGTGGTAGTTGCTCTGATACAGCTCATGCCGGCGGCCATAAAGAACAAGTGGGCGATGCTGGCGGCTGTCGTGGCATTCGTGCTCATAGCGGTGCTTAAGGTTAATACCGCTTACGTGATACTGCTGTTCGCGGTGCTCGGCATAACTGTCACTTTTGCCGGAAGCCGAAAGATGGCCGCTGCAGCCGAAGGTTCTGCCGGCGCAGAAAATGCTGAAGCAGGTGAAGGGGGTGAGTCCGAGTGATATTCTGGCAGCTCTTCATCAGCTTCTTCAAGGTCGGGCTTCTCGGGTTCGGCGGCGGACTCGCCATCGTAAGGCTCATCTACGACAGCATACAGCCGTTCCTTGACATGAGCCAGGAGACGTTCGCGAACATTGTAGCGATATCGCAGATAACGCCGGGGCCGCTCGCGGTTAACACGGCGACTTATGTAGGCTACGAGGCGGCGGGGATTGGCGGCTCGGCGGCCGCGACTTTCGGAGTAATACTGCCGGCCTTCATAATAGTCAGCCTGGTCTGCCGCACCATACAGAAATTCAGGGACAGCAAGGTCGTGAACGGTGCGCTCGCGGGCATAAGGCCGGCGACCATGGGCCTTATCGCGGCCGCTGCGGCCACTCTCGTAAGGCCGTCCCTCACGGGAGAGGGCAGGCTCGGGACAGGGCTCCTGACGAAGCTTGGAGCCGATGCGGGCAGCGGATTTTTCACCGCGATTTCAGGCTCGCCAGTAGACATTATTTCTGTTATCATATTGGTTGCAACAGTAATAATGATAGCAAAGTATAAAAAGAGTCCGTTCTTTGTTCTGATCATCATGGGGTGCATCGGAGCGATACTCGGAGTTTAATACATGAGCAGGCGCTGCGGCAGTTGTGACAGACCCGGCCGCCGGAGCCTGCTGAAAAGGAGGAAAAAATGCAGGTCTATAACACGCTTACTAACCGCAAAGAGGAGTTCGTGCCTATCGAGCCGGGCAAGGTCAAAATGTATGTCTGCGGCCCTACGGTCTATAACTTTTTCCATATAGGCAACGCGCGCCCGTTTGTTGTGTTTGACACGCTGAGAAGATATTTCAAGTTCAGAGGCTATGAAGTAAAGTTCGTGCAGAACTTCACCGATGTCGACGACAAGATCATCAACAGGGCGAAGGAGGAGGGCATTACCGCTCCTGAGGTCTCCGAGAAGTATATCAAGGAGTATTTCGACGATGCGGAAGCTCTCAACGTTCTGAAGGCTGACGTTCATCCAAAAGTGTCGGAGCACATCCCTGAGATCATCGCGTTTGTACAGACGCTGATCGACAAGGGCTATGCTTATGAAGCTGACGGCGATGTCTATTATTCAACGCGCAAGTTCCCTGAGTACGGAAAGCTTTCCGGCCAGAACATCGACGACCTCGAGAGCGGTGCGCGCATCGCGATCGGCGAGGTCAAGGAGGATCCGCTGGACTTTGCGCTCTGGAAGGCACGCAAGGAAGAATCCGAGATCGCATGGGAGTCGCCTTGGGGCATGGGAAGACCGGGCTGGCACATCGAGTGCTCCACAATGGCCAAGAAGCACCTCGGCGATACGATCGACATCCACGGCGGCGGCCAGGACCTCACGTTCCCGCACCATGAGAATGAGATCGCGCAGTCCGAGGCGTGCAACGGAGTGCCTTTCGCGCACTACTGGATGCACAACGGATATATAAATGTAGACGGCAAGAAGATGTCGAAATCCCTCAACAACTTCTTCACGGTCAGAGACATCCGCGAGAATTACAGCGGGGATGTCATCAGGTTCTTCCTGCTGAGCGGACATTACAGAAGCCCTATCAATTTCTCCGACACGCTCATGGAGCAGTCGAAGCAGGGATATGAGAGGATCGCAACAGCCATCGAGACACTCGAGTTCCTTAAGACGAACGGAAGCGACGAGGCAATGGCTGACGAGGCGGCAAAGATCGCTTCGCTCGACAAGCACAGAGAAAAGTTCATCGAGGTTATGGACGATGACCTCAACACAGCTGACGGCATCGCGGCCATATTCGAGCTCGTATCGGAGATCAACCTCGACGTGAAGGACGGAGCATCGAAGTCATTTGCGGAAGAGGCTCTCAGAAGGATCAGGGAGCTGACGGAAGTTCTCGGGCTCTTCGGCGGCGAGGATGAAGAGGAAGGCCTCGGAGATGACATCCAGGCGCTGATCGATGAGAGGCAGGCTGCCCGCAAGGAGAAGAACTGGGCGAGAGCGGACGAGATCCGCGACCAGCTCGCTGCGATGGGGATCACGCTCAAGGATACGCCGCAGGGTGTTCAGGTAATACGCAATTAATTGCACTTAAGGCAGCCGCATCTTTTCCGGAGAGTTCCCTCCCGGAATTGACAGCGGCAGGCATGCGATATTCAGGAAAGCACAGGGCTGCAAGGCTGTTATGGGCGAAGACTGCTGCAGCAGAGTGACTCCGCTGCTCCGCTCGGGAAGCTCTCCGGCGTGCGGCTGATAAAAGAATCTGAAATGAGTAAAGCTGATAAACTATTCGTGAATATGTGTCAGGACATACTGGATCACGGATTCAGTACTGAAGGCATGCCGGTCCGCCCGCACTGGGAGGACGGCACTCCTGCGCACACCATAAAGAACTTCGGCGTGGTCAACCGCTATGACCTGTCGGAGGAGTTTCCTGCGCTCACGCTGCGTCCTACGGCCATCAAGCTGGCGACAGATGAGATGCTGTGGATCTGGCAGAAGAAGTCCAACAGGCTGGCCGATCTCAAGAGCCACGTGTGGGACGAGTGGGCCGATGAAGAGGGCACCATCGGTAAGGCGTACGGCTACCAGATGGCGAAGAAATACAAGTTTAAGCAGGGCGAGATGGACCAGGTGGACAACGTGCTCTGGTGCCTTAAGAATGACAGGTACAGCAGGCGCATACTCACCAATCTGTACAACTTCGAGGATCTCTCGGAGATGAGGCTGGAGCCTTGCGCATATTCGATGACGTTCAACGTCAAGGGGGATACGCTCAACGGCATCCTCAACCAGCGCTCGCAGGACATACTTGCAGCCAACAACTGGAACGTGGTGCAGTACGCAATGCTCCTGATGATGATGGCCCAGGTGTCTGACCTGAAGGCGGGTGAGCTCGTGCACGTGATTTCCGATGCCCACATCTACGACAGGCATGTGGATATCATAAAGGAGCTGATAGCGAGACCGCAGTATCCGGCACCGAAGGTGACGCTGAATCCTGATGTTAAGAATTTCTATGACTTCACTACAGACGATATCAAGGTGGAGAACTATCAGCACGGAGAGCAGATCCGCAATATACCGGTGGCGATCTAGCTGCGGCCGGGAAACGGGATTCACTCTCCGTTTCACTCATAAAGGGTATCTGACAGGCTTCCCGGAAAGCGAAGCGCAGACATGATGGACGGCAGGTGATGACGGAATGACTAAGGACGAAATCAGAAAAATGAATACCACTACGCTCGCGTATCTCGGGGACGCTGTGTTCGAGGTCATCGTGCGCGAGAAGATAGTGACGGAAAAGCCCGGCGACGTGGGCAGGGCGCACCATACTGCCGTGAGATATGTCTCTTCGTCCGGGCAGGCAAAAGCCGCGAAGGCAATGATCAATGAGGGTTTCCTTACGGAAGAGGAAGAGAAGATCTACAGGCAGGCGCGCAATCACCGCTCGATGTCGAGGCCGCAGAATGCCGACCCGCGCGAGTACAAGATCGCGACCGGCTTCGAAGCCCTGCTGGGCTACCTCTACCTCTCTGACGAGAGGCAGAGGCTCCGCGAGATCGCGGCCGAAGCCGTCCGCATAGTCGATGCGTCTGGCCGCAAACAGTAACAATACGGGAGCGCCGCATGGCGCTCCTTTTACATTGTGAGAGAGACTTGCAATATGGTAAAATCGAAGCAATATGAAACTGAAATACTCTGATGAAAACAAAATATTCAGCATCCACACAGACGGTATCCCATACCTGTCTTTTGACATGCTCGACGGCCTCGGCGTGCCGAATCTCTTCACAACGAGATACATAAAATATGACGAGGCGAGCGGTACGGGAGAAAAGGGCCTAAGGCTGGCTGTCATGAAGACAGAGACCGTTGAGGAGGCCTCGCCGGTATGCAGGGCCAACAGGGACATCCTGGCGCATCAGCTGGGATCGTCGCTCGAGATGGAGCTTGTTACAGATCAGAAGCATACCAACTACGTGCATGTCGCAACCTGCGAGGAGGATCTGGGAGTTGCTACTGTGGGCAGCTTCAGCCTGCACAGGCAGTTCGTCGACGGCATAGTCACGGACATACCGGACGCGCTTCTGACGGTGTTCGGCGGAGATTGCCCGCCTGTATATATCGTGGATCCTAAGCGCCGGGCTGCCGGACTCGTGCACGCCGGCTGGAAGGGCACTCTGGGAAAGATCCCGCAGGTAGCGATAGCGCAGATGGCGGTAAAATTCGGATGCGATCCGGCTGACATGTATGCCGCGATCGGTCCGGGAGTCTGCAGGGACTGCTATGAGATGGGCGACGAGGTCTATGATGCCTTCGCAGAGCAGTGGAGCCGTGAGGACGCCGACAGGATACTCAGCCGCTATCCTGCAAAGGATGCGGACGGAAATGAGATCCCGGGCGGAAAGTATCATCTTGATCTGAGAGAGGCCAATAAGCTGACCCTCATGAGAGCAGGAGTGCCGGCAGATCACATAGCCATATCCAACGTGTGCACAATGTGCAACGTAGACACGTTCTATTCATACCGCGGCCGCGCGCTCGAGAACGAGCAGGTGGCGATGATGGTGAACCGCTTTGATGCGCTATAAACCTTTGAGGTTTTTTATAGATATTTAGCAGCATAGCTAAAACCGTTCAGACAGCCATGCCCGGGCAGGCCGTGACATGCTGAACGGCAAATAAAGGGGAGACGAAGAGAAAGCAAAGGCGGTGCCTATGTATCATGTCAGGATGAAACCGTATGAAGGGGAAGATGATTACATCTTTGTGAGCTATGCTCATAAGGATTCGGATTTTGTGCTTCCTATTATCGACAATTTGCACGATCTGGGTTACAGGCTGTGGTTTGATGAAGGGATAGAGGCGAGCGCCGAGTGGCCGGAATACATCGAAAAGCATATGAGTGATGCGGCCGCAGTGCTGGCTTTCGTTACCGATGACTTTGTGGAATCCCCAAACTGCCGCAAGGAGATAACATTCTCCCTGAACGAGCACAAGCCTCTTATATATGTTACGCCTGAAACCGTAGAGCTAAGGAGGGGGCTAAACCTCCAGCTTGCCGACCAGCAGTGCATCGATATGTCAAAGATGCCGATGCAGAGGTTCTACCAGAAGCTGGCCGAGGCGAATGTGATGGAGAGCTGCCGCTGGAAGGCTGCTGACGGCACAGAGATAAAGCCGCATAAAAAGAGGCGCAAAAAAAGAAAAAAGAAGAAGGAATGGACACTGTGGCGGGTCATAAAGACGGTAGTGATCAGCATCATTCTCTTTATTGCGCTCTGCTTCATAATCGACGGTGCGAGTAACAATGATAATGGCGGGACTTCGCTGCAGCCGACGGAAGCAGCCCACTCCTGGGAAGAAGACGCATCAGGAGCCAAATACTGCATTACCTGCGGAGTCCAGACGGGTGAATTAAAAGGCGAACAGAAGCTGCTGCAGGGCAAATGGTCGTCAGATAAGGTGAGCATCAACGGGTCGGACGCATCTTACTATGTGCCGAATTCAGCAGTCGTCGGATGTACGGAGCTTACCCTCAACATGAGTGTAGACGGCGTTACGGGGAATCCTTTTGGCACATACATGCTGTATGGGAAAGATCTCTCCGGAGCATGGAGGATAATCGGAGGCTTTGATCTTACAGAAGAAGCAAAAAGCAAGAAGCAGGTTTTCAATTTTAAGCCGGATACTCCGGTATCATTCACGGCTCTTGCAATTGCGCTGAAGGATCCTAGCGGCGTCGGACAGTACAATCTCGATTATACGATCGATTATACAGGCGTTATCATACAGCAGTAAGCACGGCAAAACAGAGTGCGGATATATAAAACCTCAGGAGGAGAGAACAGGACATGGAACTCATTGTAGCTGCGGACAGCAAGTGGGGCATAGGAAAGAACGGCGGATTGCTTGCGCATCTGCCTTCCGACATGAAGTACTTCAGGGAGCATACTGAAGGCAAGGCGGTCGTCATGGGGCGCAAGACTCTGGAGTCGCTGCCCGGACGCAAAGGCCTCCCTAACAGGGTCAACTATGTTCTGACGTCGAATCCTGACTTCAGGGCGGAACGCTGCATCGCGGTCCACACGGAGGAGGAGCTATGGGATGCGATCTCGAGATATGAGCCGAAGAACGTGTTCCTCATAGGCGGAGCAACTCTCTACAACTGGTTCTACAGCATGTGCGACAGACTGTACGTAACAAAGATGGAAGGCGACCTGGGCGCCGACACCTTTATCACGAACTTCGATGAAGACGGCAGCTTTGAGGTTGTATCCGAGAGCGAGCCTGTCACTGAGAACGGCATAACCTACAGATTCGTTGTGTATCAGAAAAAGGCAAAGTAAGATGGGAGTCGCACTTTTACACAGGGAGCGCGGAGCGGCTGCGCTGAAAGACACACAGAAGGTCTGGATGTGCGCCGCGCCTGCAGATTACAGGGAATACGGAAGGGCACTGACTGAAGAACTGCTGGACTGCCGCAGTACCATATCGGTATGGTACCCAATGGAACCCGGACAGGAGATAAGGGACGGCGAGCTCGAAACGTATCTCAATGATCTGAAGCAGATGCAGCTTTTTGTCATCCCGGTCACAAACAAGTTCCTCACGACAGATAACCGTGCAAGATCGACTGAGATGCAGTTTGCCATCGATAACGGGATACCGGTGCTGCCGATATTCGTTGAACCCGGGCTTGATGAGAAGTTCAATTCAGTATGCGGCAGCCTTCAGTGTCTGGACAGATGCAGCAATGATCCGACAGCTCTTCCTTTCAACGTAAAACTCGCGTCCTTCCTTGACAGTGTTCTCCTGAATGACGAACTGATCAGCAGGATAAGACAGTCGTTCGCCGCGTACATATTCCTCAGCTACCGTAAGAAGGACAGGGAACATGCCCAGGAGATAATGCGGCTGATCCACAAAAACGAGTATTCCCGTGATATTGCGATCTGGTATGATGAGTTTCTTACACCAGGCGAAGACTTCAACGATTCCATACGTGAAGCGCTAAAGAGGGCAGGACTCGTTTCACTGGTGGTCACTCCGAATTTTCTCGAAGACCCGAATTACGTCAAGGATCATGAGTATCCCGAGGCGCGTGACTCGGGCAAGCCGATAATGCCGGTAATGGCGGTCCCGACCGACAGGGATGCGCTGCAGGAAGCTTTTAAGGGGCTGCCTGAATGCATCGTGGCGGATGAAGACGCGTCTGAAGCCGTGGAGAGGATGATAAGAAGCGCCCTGAAGATAAGAAGGGATGACTCTCCGGAGCACAAGTTCTTCATGGGACTTGCGTATCTTGGCGGAATAGATGTTGAGACCGATCATGACAGAGCGCTCAGACTGATCACTGAAGCCGCGGAAGGCGGGGTAGTTGAGGCCAGCAGCAGACTTGCGTCGATGTACCGCAGCGGCCTGGGTGTGAGAAGGGATTACGCCGCAGCTGCAGTCTGGCAGCAGAGGTACAGCGATGCCCTGGAGGCAGAGGTGAAGCCCGAAACAAAGGATTCACCTCTCAGCGATGATGATTTCTACCGCATGCCGGCTGCTGAATACGATCTTAGGAATGAAGAGAAAAGAAGATACATTCAGGCCTGCCGCGAGGCGTCTGATCTGTGGCGCCTGGCCGGAGATACAGAAAGAGCGTGGGCTGACATTGACCGTCTTATGGATCTCGACTCAAAGCATCTCGACCAGGAAGCGAGCATGGAACTCATAGATGCATACATGCTGGCGATCAGGATGTCCATGAAAGAGAAGGAACTGGGCAGGGGCCGCCGGCTGTGCGATGAGATGCTGGAATTCAGCGAGAGAAAGCTGTTTTTCGAAAGCTCCAGAAAAACTGTCAGAGGGATCATATACCAGTACCGGGGACTTCTCGCTCTTGAGGAAGAGGACTGGGAGACGGCAATAGAAAGTCTCCGCAAGGCCTCGGACGCCTTCTGGAACGTGGAGGACTGGGGCTTCAGGTCTGACATGGGAGAGCGGCGCTACGCCGAAAGCAGAACTGCGAAGATCAGCTATGTGCAGAATGAATATAACCTTGCAGTCGCGATCCTCAGATCGGATCGCGGTGATGAAGCCAAAAGGGCGGAAGCAAGAAGCCTGTATAAAAATGTCATAGATCTGTACAATCAGATAGGATACGACGGTGCGGAAGGACTGACTGAGGCCATCTGGGCAGGATCGTGGTCGGGCCTGGCGGAGATTATCTTCATTGAAGAAGGATGGGAAAAATCCGCTGAGTATTCACGCGACATACTTGCGAAAGCTGTCAGACAGTACGGCAGGCTGCAGTCTGAGGCAACGCTGATGTATCTGAAGGCCGCGTGCAGCACAATGGCTGAAACGCTGACAAGGCCGGAAGCTCCGGGGAACAATCTGCTCGTGCTTGCCGAACTGTTCACGGTCAGAAAGAGGCAGGCAGACCTGTACCGCGGAGAAAACACAGGTGAGGCGGACGAATACGACAAAATGGCGAACAGCGCAATGATCCGCTTTATGAGCAGGGCCCAAAGCTTGCTCGAAACACGGGGCGAGGGACCGCTCTGGCTCGTATATAATAAATACCGGGAGCTGCATGAGAAGGATCCGTCAGATCCTTATGTTGCGGAAGTATACCGCGTTGTCGGATCACATCCGGCTTTGTTATGAATGAAAGAAGACAGAGAAAACAATGAGCAAAAGAGATAACAAGAGATTCAACGATAAGGAAAGAAAAGGCGCTCCTAAGAGGGGCGGCAAGAACCGCCGCGACTATGGCGACGAGTATTCCTATGAGCCAAAGAAGAAGTCGGCTTCTTCCGGAACGCGCAGGCAGGGCGGTGCTGCTGCCGGGTCGAAGAACAAGAGCCCGGCAAGAGGGAAGGCTGCCCCTGGAGGCGGCAGAACGGTCCGCAGGGATGAGGCGTTCAGCGCAAAGAACAGTCTGCTGGCCGATTTCGGTTTTAATGATCATGAGGAACAGCCGAACATCGGGACTGACGGTCTCGAGGTGGTTGCAGGCAGAAATCCTGTGGTTGAAGTGCTGTCTGGCGACCGCGATGTAGAGCGCGTATTCATTGCTGACGGTTCGGAGGGTTCCGTATCGAAGATAGTCGCTCTGGCGAGAGAGCAGGGAGTCATAGTCGACTTCGTGCCTAAGGAGAAGATAGACGCGATGGCGCCGGGCGTGAAGCACCAGGGCGTGGTCGCAAAGGTGAGCGAATATAAATATGCGGAAATGGAAGATGTCTTTGCAAAGGCGGAAGCATCGGGCGAGGATCCGTTCATTATCATACTGGATGAGATCTCGGATCCGCACAATCTTGGCGCGATAATCAGGACGGCGGAATGCGCCGGCGCTCACGGCGTCGTGATCCCAAAGAGGCGTGCCGCCTCTTTGACGCAGACAGTTGCACTGTCTGCCGCCGGCGCCATCGAGAACATGCCGGTAGTGCAGGTCACCAACCTCGCGCGCACGATCGAAGAACTCCAGGAGAAGGGTGTCTGGGTAGGGGCGGCCGACATGGACGGCGGGACCTACTACGAGGCAAACCTCACAGGCCCTATCGCCATTGTGATCGGCAACGAGGGCAAGGGCGTCGGCCGCCTTGTAAAGGAAAAGTGCGACTTCGTCCTTTCGATCCCGATGTACGGAAAGATCAACTCCCTGAATGCCTCCAACGCAGCAGCGGTTTTGATGTACGGTATCCGCCGCGCCCGCACAAACGCATGATCCGGGGAAGTATTATAACGAGGAAAGGGGCAGGGCAGAAGTTTATGCTTCTGTCCGCATTATTTTTTGAGAAAGCACAAGAAACCGCTTGACATTGAAACCCTTGCAAAGTATACTCATTGAGCGACTTTAAGAAGAAAATCGGAGCATTGGGCAACCGGGCTTCGAGTTTTCGATTGAAAAGGACGCATTTTTCAAGGATTAGATAGATTAAGGAGAAAACAGATGGCAGCAGGCGTTAGACAGAAGGTCATCCTCGCATGCACAGAGTGCAAGCAGAGAAACTACAATACAATGAAGAACAAGAGAAACAATCCTGACAGGATCGAGCTCATGAAGTATTGCAAGTTCTGCAACAAGGAGACTCTCCATAAGGAGACCAAGTAATCTATATTCAGATATAGACGGAGACGTAAAAATGGCTGAAAACAAGGGCAACGGAAGCAAGCAGGATCAGTCGAGAGAAGAACTCGCAAAGGCTGCACAGGCATCCGCAAACAAAAAGAGTCAGAACAGCAAAAACCAGGGCAAGAAGGGCGGACTGCTCGCATACCTCAGGGGTGTAAGACAGGAGTTCAAGAAGGTCGTATGGCCTACAAGAGAAGAGCTCGTGACAGACACCATCGTGGTATTCGGTTGTGTAATTTTCTTCGCAGTCGCATTCTGGCTGATCGATACCGGTTTCCTGGCTGCTCTCAAGGGCATCCTCGGAATAACACTGTCCTGACCCAAGGAGTTTATAAATGACAGATAAGATCGATAATATCGAAAATATCGAAAGCATCGAAAGCACTGAAACCAGAGAACCTGTAAAGGCAAGCATATCCCCGCTCGAAGGCGAAGGCCTCAGAGGCGACGGTACTGCCAAGTGGTATGTAGTGCACACATATTCGGGCTATGAGAACAAAGTCAAGACCAGCATCGACAGGATGGTCGAGTACCGCGGAATGCAGGATCTCATCCAGGAAGTCGTTATCCCGACTGAGGAGAGGATCGAGATCAAGGACGGAGTCAAGAAGGTAAAGACCCGCAAGCTGTTCCCTGGATACGTCGTTATCAAGATGGTGGTCAACAATGAGACCTGGTACCTCGTCCGTAACACAGAGGGAGTTACAGGCTTTGTTGGTCATGGTTCCGATCCTATTCCTCTGACAAAAGAGGAGATCGTAAGGATGGGAATCGAGAAACTCAGAATCGACCTGGATATCGAGGTAGGCGATACGATCCGCATCATCGGAGGAGTCTTCGAAGGCCAGCTCGGCATAGTAGAAGCCATCAATCCGGAGAAGCAGATCGTTAAGGTCCGCATCTCGATGTTCGGTAGAGATACCCCTGCAGAGATCGAGTTCTCGCAGGTAAGCAAGCTCAGGTAGCTTGCAAAAAACTGAAGAAAGGAGACAGCAATGGCAAAGAAGATCGACGGCTACATCAAGCTGCAGATCCCTGCCGGAGCAGCAACACCTGCACCACCGGTTGGCCCGGCTCTCGGACAGAAGAGTGTTAACATCATGGACTTCTGCAAGCAGTTCAACGCAAGAACATCGGACCAGCAGGGAATGATCATTCCGGTTGTAATCACTGTTTACACTGACAGATCATTCGATTTCGTTTGCAAGACTCCGCCGGCAGCAGTCCTCATCAAGAAGGCAGCAGGCATCGAGCACGCATCCGGAAATCCTAAGAAGGAAAAAGTTGCATCCATCACGCTCGCACAGGCAGAAGAGATCGCAAAGACAAAGATGCCGGATCTCAATGCAGCATCCCTCGAGGCAGCAACAGACATGATCAAGGGAACAGCTCGCAGCATGGGAGTTACGGTAGTTGAGTAATGAAGTGGGAGGCTTACGCCGCAGGTACCACAAGGAGGAAAAATGAAAAGATCAAAGAGATACGCAGAGATCGCGAAGTCCTATGACAAGCACGAACTCGTAGACGTAGCAACAGCAGTAAAGCAGATCAAGAGCTTTAACAACGCAAAATTCGACGAAACAGTTGAGATGCACTTCCGCCTCGGAGTAGACGGCAGACACGCAGATCAGCAGGTAAGAGGAGCTATGGTTCTCCCTCACGGCACAGGCAAGACCAAGAAAGTCCTGGTTTTCGCTAAGGGCCCTAAGGCAGAGGAAGCTTTAGCAGCAGGCGCAGACTTTGTTGGCGCTGAGGATATGGCAGACAAGATCAGAACTGAGAACTGGTTCGGATTCGACGCAGTAGTCGCAACACCTGATATGATGGGAGTTGTAGGACGTCTCGGTAAGATCCTCGGACCTAGAGGTCTCATGCCAAACCCTAAGTCAGGCACAGTTACAATGGACCTTGCAAAGGCTCTCGCAGACATCAAAGCCGGTAAGGTTGAGTACAGACTTGACAAGTCCAACATCATCCACTGCATCATCGGAAAGAAGTCCTTCACAGAAGAGCAGCTCGTTGAGAACGCAAACGCTCTCATCCAGGCAATCGCAAAGGCTAAGCCTGCAGCAGCAAAGGGACAGTATTTCAGAAGCATCACGATCGCATCAACGATGAGCCCTGGAGTAAAGATCAACCCTGCAACAGTAGTACTCTAGTCTGAAAAGACACATAAAAAAGAATATCCAACCTAAGACAGCGGGTGCGAAAGCTTAATTTCCCGCCGAGGTACAATTCATAGATTTGAACCCCGCTGTCTCCATGACGCGGGGTATTTGTACCTACAAGACAAAACTAGGCGAAGGGATATCGCCGGAAAGGAGAAAAAATGTCTGTAGAAGCAAAGAAAGCTAAACAGGTCGTCATCGACGAGATCAAGGAAAAATTTGAAAAGGCCGGATCGATCGTAGCAGTTGACTATCTGGGACTCACTGTAGCCGAGGCCGATAAGATGAGAGCAGATCTCCGTAAGGAAGGCGTCGACTTCACAGTATATAAAAACACGCTGATCAAGAGGGCGATCGACGGAACTGAATTCGCCGGCCTCGCTGACGGCGAAGTACTCAAAGGCTCAACAGCTCTCGCATTCAGCGGCGAGGACGTTACAGCCGGCGCAAGAGTACTTGCAAAAGCCATCAAGGAGTATAAGAAGATGGCATTCAAGGGCGGATTCGTAGAAGGCAACGTTTACGATAAGGCTCAGATCGAAGAGTTCGCAAGCATTCCGGGAAGAGATGTACTCATTGCACGTTTCATGGGAAGCGTACAGAGCCCGATGACAAAGCTTGCGCTCACACTCAAGGCGATCGCAGAAAAAGAAGCTTAATTAACGAAATTCACACACAGGGCGGCACGTTTGCCGCATAGATGAAAATTTGAAAAAGGAGAAAAACAATGGATAAGACTCAGATCATTGAGGCTCTGAAGAGCATGACTATTCTTGAGATCAACGAGCTCGTTAAGGCTCTTGAAGAGGAATTTGGCGTTTCCGCAGTAGCAGTAGCAGCTCCTGCAGCAGGCGCAGCAGCAGCAGAAGAAGAAGAGAAGAGCGAATTCAACGTCGTTCTGAAGGAGATTGGACAGGAAAAGATCAAGGTTATCAAGGCTGTCAGAGAAGCTACAGGACTCGGACTGAAGGAAGCAAAGGCTGTCGTAGACGGAGCTCCTACAGTTGTAAAGGAAGGCGTACTGCCTGACGAAGCTAACGCTCTTAAGGAAGCTCTCGAAGCAGTAGGCGCTGTTGTCGAGCTTCAGTAAGTGTATTAACCGGTTCGGATGGCCTCCCGCAAATGTCCGTCCGAACCGATACGGCTCCCGCCTCACCGCGGCTTGACGCAGCGGTACTAAGCTCTGACGTCGCAGCCGACACAGGCTCCTCGCCTGCTCGTCGCTGAGGCTGCTTGTCAATCGCTAAGTGCCGGCTACCGCGGAGTCGGTTCTGCCGGATATTTGCTCGCGGCCATCCGCAACGCATGTATGCAGAACAGCTGAAGAGCAATTACAAACTCGCGCAGTGATGCGCACACAAATTGGACCGTGCGATATCGGTCCGACCCACGCAATAAAATGAGCCCCGGCTATTCGAGGCTCATTTCGCGCGTTTAAGGGCGGCGTTTCACAGGTAATTTTTGAAAGAATTTTTGCACTTTTTCAAAAACAATTAATGAAGGAAACGCCATCCGCGTCGCACGCAGCAATTGTCCCGCCGCGAGCGTGACAGCGAGCGAAGGGAAATTGCGACGAGATGCGGCGCAAAAGGATATTTTTCAAGAGAAAAACAAGGAGTAACAGAACATGCCAACCCCAGTAAAAGTTGGAAGAAAAGAGCGTATGAGCTTTGCCAAGATCCATGAGGTCTGCGAGATGCCTAACCTCATTGACGTTCAGACAAAGTCATACAAATGGTTTGTCGAAGAGGGCCTCGGCGAGGTGCTCGACGATGTATCTCCTATCCGCGACACCACCAACACACTTAGCCTGGAATTCGCGGATTACCAGTTCTCCGACACTCCTAAGTACGATCAGGAGGAGTGCAAGGAGAGAGATGCCACATACGCGACCGCTCTGACAGTAAAGGTAAGGCTGATCAACCGCGAGACAGGTGAGATAAAAGAACAGGACGTGTTCATGGGCGACTTCCCGCTCATGACAGAGAAGGGCACATTCGTTTATAACGGAGCCGAGAGAGCCATCGTTACACAGATGGTCCGTTCCCCGGGACCGTATTTCGACGTTGCCACAGACAAGTCCAACCAGAGACTCTACAGCTCGCAGGTCATCCCTAACAGAGGCGCATGGCTCGAGTACGAAACAGACTCCCAGGGCATCCTGTATGTCAGAGTCGACAGAACGAGAAAGCAGCCGCTCACATCGTTCCTCAGAGCACTCGGCATCATCGATCCTGAAGCGCTTGCGCTCAGCAGCAACGAAGACATCATCGCAATTTTCGGCGAGGATGAGAGACTGATGCGCACGCTCGAGAAGGACGCAACAAAGAACAGCGCTGACGGACTCAGAGAACTCTACAGAAGACTGAGACCGGGAGAGCCGCCTACAGTTGAGAACGCAAGATCCATGCTGATGGCGCTGCTTTTCGATGAGAGGCGTTACGACCTCGCAAAGGTCGGAAGATTCAAATACAACCGCAAGCTCGGACTCCACGACAGACTCGTGGATACAGTTGCGGCAGAGGATGTAATCGATCCTAACACAGGAGAGATCCTTGTTGAAAAGGACGGAAAGATCTCGAGACAGATGGCAATGGTCATCGAAGACGCCGGCGTTCAGTCTGTATATGTTTACAGCAAGAACGAAGACGAAGAGAGCAAGGTCACAAAGGTCATCGGAAACAACTTCGTAGATCCTGCCAAGTATGTCGACATCGACCTTACGCCTTACAGACTGTCCGAGAAGGTCTTCTATCCTGTTCTCATGGACATCATCAAGGATGCAGACGGCGACGAAGACAAGCTCAGATCGCTCATCGCTAACAGAAGAAAAGAACTGAGCCCGAAGCACATCATCCTCGAGGATATCATCGCTTCCATCAGCTATCTGATCAACCTCAACAGCGGCGTAGGCGAGACCGACGACATCGACCACCTCTCCAACAGACGTCTGAAGACAGTCGGAGAGCTCCTGCAGAACCAGTGCAGGATCGGATTCGCCAGAATGGAGAAGACTATCAGAGAGAGAATGACTACTGAGAACTCGACTCCTCAGCAGCTGATCAACATCAGGCCTGTTACCGCGGCAATCAAGGAGTTCTTCGGATCATCCCAGCTGTCGCAGTTCATGGATCAGAACAACCCGCTCGCAGAGCTCACTCACAAGAGAAGGCTCTCGGCACTCGGACCTGGCGGACTTTCAAGAGAGAGAGCCGGCATGGAGGTCAGAGACGTACACTACTCGCACTACGGCAGAATGTGCCCTATCGAGACTCCTGAAGGTCCTAACATCGGACTTATCGGATCGCTCACAACATACGGCATAATCAACCAGTACGGATTCATCGAGACTCCGTACCGCAAGGTCGACAAGGAGAGAGGCGTAGTCACAACAGAGGTGAAATACCTTGCTGCAGCTGACGAAGACCTCATGATCGTTGCCCAGGCGAATGAGCCTCTCGATGAAGAAGGCCACTTCGTCAACAACAAGGTCGCCGTAAGAGGAATCAAGGGTGAGATCACCATGGTACCTAAGACGGAAGTCGACTACATGGACGTTTCGCCTAAGCAGGTAGTATCCGTAGCCACGGCCATGATCCCGTTCCTTGAGAACGACGACGCTAACCGTGCGCTGATGGGTTCAAACATGCAGAGGCAGGCAGTTCCTCTGCTCGTTACCGAGGCACCGTATATCGGCACAGGTATCGAGTACAAGGCTGCATGTGATTCCGGCGCTGTAGTTCTTTGCAAGCACTCCGGCGTGGTCTCATATGTCGACGCAAATTACGTCAGAGTCACAAGAGACGATGACGGAACCGTAGATGAGTACAAGATGCTCAAATTCAAGCGTTCCAACCAGGGAACCTGCATCAACCAGAGACCTATCGTCGCATACGGCGAGCATCTGGAGGCAGGCGAAGTGGTAGCTGACGGTCCGTCCACAAGCATGGGCGAGATCTCCCTCGGAAAGAATCTCCTGATCGGATTCATGACATGGGAAGGCTACAACTACGAGGACGCTATCATCCTCAACGAGAGACTGCTCATGGACGACGTGCTCACTTCTCTCCACATTGAGAAGCACGAGTGCGAGGCCAGAGACACCAAGCTCGGACCTGAAGAGATCACAAGGGATATCCCGAACCTCCCGGGCGACATGCTCAAGGAGCTCGACGAAGAAGGTATCGTAAGGATCGGCGCCGAGGTCAAGTCGAACGACATCCTCGTCGGTAAGCTGACTCCGAAGAGCGAGACAGACCTCACTCCGGAAGCGAGAATGCTGCGCGCCATCTTCGGCGAGAAGTCGAAGGAAGTCAGAGACTCGTCCCTCAAGCTACCTCACGGCGAAGAGGGTATCGTCATCGACGTAAGAGTCTTCGACAAGACAAACAGCACGGAGCTCCCTCCGGGAGTAAACAAGATAGTAAGAGTCTATGTTGCTACTAAGAGAAAGATCAACGTAGGCGACAAGATGGCCGGCCGTCACGGAAACAAGGGTGTTATTTCGAGGATCCTTCCTCAGGAAGACATGCCGTTCAAGGAAGACGGTGAGCCGCTGCAGGTAATGCTGAACCCTCTGGGCGTTCCTTCCCGTATGAACGTCGGACAGGTACTCGAGGTACACCTCGGTCTGGCCGCGAAGTCAAAGGGATGGTACGTCTCGACTCCGGTATTCGACGGAGCTCACGAGAGCGACGTTATCCAGCTCCTCAAGGAAGAGGGCTATCCGGAGACAGGTAAGCTGAGACTCAGAGACGGACGTACAGGCGAGTACTTCGACAGCCCTGTTACAGTAGGCTACATGTACATGCTCAAGCTCCACCATCTGGTAGATGACAAGATCCACGCCAGATCAACGGGCCCGTACTCACTGGTCACACAGCAGCCTCTCGGCGGAAAGGCACAGTTCGGCGGACAGAGATTCGGAGAGATGGAAGTATGGGCGCTCGAAGCTTACGGCGCTGCTTACACTCTGCAGGAGATCCTGACCGTCAAGTCCGACGACATCATCGGACGTACAAAGACATATGAGTCTATCATCAACGGAGTCAACATACCTGAACCTGGTATTCCTGAATCGTTCAAGGTGCTCATCAAGGAGCTCCAGGCACTTGCTCTTGACATCAGAACAAAGGCCGGCGATGACAGCGAGATCAAGATCAGAGAGACTTCGGAATACGACGGCGCGCTTACATTCGACAGAATGCTGAGCGAAAACGACAGAAGAGCTGAGCGCGAGAGAAGAGAGCAGATGCAGGATGAGGAAGCTGCTGCGGCAGCTGCCGAACTCAAGGCTGCTGAAGCTGAAGATGAAGAAGACGACTTCGACATCGACAAGCTTTCATCAATGATCGAAGCACTGGCACTTGGCGCTGCCGAGCCGGATATGGACCTTACAGACGCTGTTGAGATGGACAGCCTTGAAGACCTGGCGGAAGCTGAGGCCGGATCGCTGTTTGGGGATGAAGAGTAAGAAAGGGGAGGCAATATCATGATTACAGATAACAACCAGGATCTTAGAAATATTGAATCCCTGCAGATCAAGCTCGCATCCACAGAAGAGATGCTCAAATGGTCGCATGGTGAGGTCACAAAACCTGAGACGATCAACTACAGATCGCTCAAGCCGGAGTTTGACGGACTGTTCTGCGAAAGGATCTTCGGACCTACAAAGGACTGGGTCTGCGGCTGCGGTAAATACAACAAGATTCGCTACAGAGGACTTATCTGCCCGTACTGCGGAGTAGAGGTCACAAAGGCAAAGGTCAGAAGAGAGAGAATGGGACACATCGCTCTCGTATCTCCGGTATCGCACATCTGGTACTTCAAGGGCATCCCTTCAAGGATCGGCCTTGTGCTCGACATGACACCGAAGGAACTCGAGAAGGTGCTGTACTTTGCATCTTACGTAGTAACTGACCCTGGTGACACACCGTTCTCGTACAAGCAGATCATCGAGGAAGAAGAGTACAACGAGGCGCGCGAGATCTATGGAAAGAGCTTCGAGGCAGGCATGGGTGCCGAGGCCGTAAAGAAGCTCCTCATGGACATCGATATCGATCAGAAGGCGGAAGAACTCAGAGATCAGCTCAAGAAGGCTTCCGGCCAGAAGAAGATCAGACTCGTCAAGATACTCGAAGTCATCGAGGCGTTCAAGCAGTCCGGAAACAGACCTGAGTGGATGATACTCGACGTGATCCCTGTGATCCCGCCTGATCTCAGACCTATGGTCCAGCTCGACGGAGGCAGATTCGCGACATCAGACCTCAACGATCTGTACAGAAGAGTCATCAACAGAAACAACAGACTTAAAAAGCTCGGTGAGCTCGGAGCCCCTGACATCATCATCCGTAACGAGAAGAGGATGCTCCAGGAATCCGTAGATGCGCTCATCGACAACGGCAGAAGAGGCAGAGCCGTTCAGGGAGCAGGCGGGCGCAAGCTCAAATCCCTGTCCGACATGCTCAAGGGTAAGCAGGGAAGATTCCGTCAGAACCTGCTCGGAAAGAGAGTCGACTTCTCCGGACGTTCCGTAATCGTAGTAGGACCGGATTTGAAGTTCTACCAGTGCGGACTTCCTAAGACAATGGCACTTGAGCTCTTCAAGCCGTTCATCATGAAGGAGCTTGCTAACAGAGAGCTCGCTCAGAACACAAAGCAGGCAAGAGTCATGGTAGAGAGAGCGGAGCCTGAAGTATGGGACGTTCTTGATTACATCATCAAGGATCACCCTGTTCTGCTCAACCGTGCCCCTACACTGCACAGACTGGGAATCCAGGCGTTTGAGCCTGTACTCGTAGAGGGCAAGGCCATCAAGCTGCACCCGCTCGTATGTACTGCGTTCAACGCTGACTTCGACGGAGACCAGATGGCTGTTCACGTACCTCTCTCGGTAGAGGCGCAGGCAGAGGCGAGATTCCTCATGCTTTCAGTCAACAACATCCTCGCTCCTAAGGACGGATCGCCTATCACAGTCCCGACTCAGGACATGATCCTCGGATCATACTACCTGACTCATCCGGGAACTGATGAGAGAGACCGTCCGGCTGAGAAGGGTGACGGCAAGAGCTTCGCAGACTACGACGAGATGATCATGGCTTACAATGCCGGTGCTGTAGGCATCCACGCAAAGGTCAAGGTCAGACGTTATGCTTACGAAGGCGACCCGGGCAAGCTCGTTGAGTCCACGGTAGGAAGATTCATCTTCAACCAGGGACTTCCTCAGGACCTCGGATTTGTTGACAGATCGAAGGATCCGTACTCACTCGAAGTAGACTTCCTCTGCGACAAGAAGGCCCTCGGAAGGATCATCGCCGCATGCTTCAAGGCTCACGGCAACACTGAGACAGCCCTCATGCTCGACTACATCAAGGATACAGGTTACCACTACTCGACTCTTTCGGCAGTTACCATCAGTATCTCCGACATGGAGATCCCGGCTGCAAAGAAGGATATCGTAAGCGCAGCAGAGAACAAGGTAGACCAGTACGAGGCTCTCTACAGAAGAGGTCTCATGTCCGACAAGGAGAGATACGAAAGCATCATCAGCACCTGGAGAAAGGCTACTGAAGATACAGCTGACGCTCTCATGGACAATCTGGGCTCGCTGAACAACCTCTACATCATGGCTAAGTCCGGAGCGAGAGGTAACAAATCCCAGATCAGCCAGATCGGCGGAATGAGAGGACTTATGGCGAACGCTACAGGTCACACTGTAGAGATCCCTATCAAGGCCAACTTCCGTGAAGGTCTGTCCATACTGGAATACTTCATTTCATCGAACGGTGCCCGTAAGGGACTTACCGATACGGCGCTCAGAACAGCCGACTCCGGATATCTGACAAGACGTCTTGTGGATATCTCGCACAGCATCATCATCAATGAGATAGACTGCGGAACGGACGAGGGTATCGAAGTAAGAGCGTTCAGGGACGGCAAGGAAGAGATCGAAAAGCTCAGCCTCAGAATCGCAGGCAGATATGCAAGCGAGGACATCGTTGATCCTGCAACAGGAGAAGTCCTTGTGGCTGCCAACGAGTACATCACTGACGACATGGCAAAGGTCATCGAAGACAGCGGCATCGAGACCGTAAAGATCAGATCCGCGATGACATGCCGTGCAAAGACCGGACTCTGCGCTAAGTGCTACGGCAAGAACATGGCTACAGGCAGGCTGGTACAGGCAGGTGAAGCTGTCGGTATCATCGCTGCACAGTCCATCGGTGAGCCGGGTACTCAGCTGACAAT
>JAFVPI010000134.1 GCA_017505405.1 Mogibacterium sp. | reverse complement strand
TGAATACATAGGTGAACTCGTGCGATATGAGCATTCTGCTTTTGATGATACTGTACGACCAAAAGAGAAAATCATATCCACAAGAATAGAGACAGGTGCTATTTCAGTAACATATGAAGATCTCCATGGAATCAAGTGGGATAAAGACGGCAATGTGATCGCCAGATTTACTGTAGATGAGAATGAAAACATCATATCCATGGAAAGCGTGCCATCAAATGAAAAGGGAAACTAAAAATATGCTTGTTTCGAGTGGCAGCTCAAAAAAACATAATAATCGATGAAAAACAGGGGTGCTCTGAAACTGAGCAAAATAAGGCTCTGTGAAGCGAGGCGGTCATTATTTACCGCCTTTTGAGTGCAGTAAAAAAACATGCATAAAACCACTTGAACAAACGTTCTTATATAGATATAATGTCCTCGTCATTCAAAAGAGAGGCAATACATGATGTGGAGATCGTGATCTTTCAATGCATTGCTCCTCATACAGAATGAAAAGCGTTCGAACGACAAACAATAGGTCATCACATGCATATGAAGTGGCTGCCGGCGCAGCAGCTGCGGCATATCAAAGATAGTTTTCATACAGTAAGAACCAAAGTAGCAGGCGAGGATGATACCGGGCCGTTTCCCTTGTTCGATACACCCTGGCTTGTGGGCAAGGCATTGCTGTATGGGATTATTCAAAAGGGAGGAACGCAAATGCGTACAGAAGTAAGTCTGGAAACAAGGATAAAGGACCAGTGTGCACTGGCCGGATATGATTACGAATACCTGTACAGGTTCGGAAAGAAACTGCTGAAGCTTTACCGCGATGTCAGCAGAAACAATGCACTGGATGCGGAGGATATACTCGAGGATATCTGCAGCGAGTCGTATGAAAGCGATATCAGCAGCCAGATGAGCTCAGCTCTGACAAGGCTTGAGTTCTTTGCCTCGGAGTATACGAAAAACAAGTTTGAGTCGGATATCCGAAGGTCGCTCAGGACAGGCTGGATGGTAAGGGTGATGGATCAGGTCAAGATGAACGTCTACACCTTTGATGATTACGGCCCGGAGTTCGTGAGCATACTGACCCTGTGCTATATGTCAAGCTTCAGATTCACAGGAGCTGAGGCAGCACAGGAGCTGAGGATCTCGGAGCAGAACTTCTATAAGAAGAAGAAATATGCAGTCATACTCTTCGCTCTTGAATTCGAAGAATACAAGCGGGAGATAACTGCATGCTGCAATCCGGTAAGATATACAGGCGAGCAGATGACACTTGCCGACTTCATGCATTAGACCGGAGAGTATACGAAGAGTTATCGAAGAGTTTATGAAGAGAATAAGGCGAGTATAAGATGATTGTGCAGTTAGTTTCGCCGGGTTACACTGTATATGCTGGGAGACCGGCAGCATACAATTAAATAAGAAGGGCAGCAAGCCCCGTACTCACGAAAGTGGGTGCGGGGCACTTTTTATGCCCTGATTCTGCTGCATGTCTGCCAGACACTACCGAAAGGTGCATGGCAGTCATGCATATACATTCAATACTTCTGCCTGAGTGCAGACCCCCGTAGGCCGCGTGTTTTTCGCAGGTTACATCAACGTTTCGGAAAACACGGAGGCTTACAAATGAAATACAAGTACGAATTCGCAAATGAAAACAAAACCATTGAGATCAGTGAAGAATGGATCAGCGTTCTGGAGGAGCTCGACAGACTCGAATACAACAACAACCACGCTGAGACCAGAAGGCATGTCTCGCTCGATGACGGAGAAGACGGTGAGTGGCTCAGCACTGAAAGAGGAGAAGTCTATATCAGATGCGCCGGTCAGCTCTTCAGCAGATATGACGACAGATTTGATGACGGCAGGAGGAGCCTGTCTGAAAAGCAGGATGAACTCTATGAATCCGTCTACGAATACGGCGACAGCATCAATGATTATGCGCATGACAGCGGCATCGATCAGTCCACCGCATCCAAGAGAAACAGGACCGTAATAAAAAAATTTAAAAAAGTTTTTGAATAATGCCATATTTTTGGCCTTCCCGTGGCCTACAGGTGAGAGGACTAATTAAAAACCTCTCGGGAACCTACAGAACTGAATACACATTCAATCAGGTACGAGCCCTGGAATATGAGGCCACAAGCTTCGAGCATGCAGGACCGATGCGCCAAGACCCTGATCATATCAGGCGAGCGATAAACATCACGGGTCCAAAAGGAAGATAGCAACTTCAATGTGCGATGACAATCCCAGGGTACAATGATACTTCCGCTCAGTCACAGCCCTGCAGAAATGCAGGATCACGCAATGAGGGCGGCTCCGTAAGACCTGCGGGGAAGGGTAACGCCTTATGAAGGGATTCCGCTGATCCCTGCCTGATGGTTTCCCGGTGAACTGGGGGTGTCGAGGACAAATACAGGATCGAAACAATGACAAGTAAGACGGCGTGTCTGAGGATACTTTTTGCATCCTCCGACACGCCTTCCTTATATACATGATTTTCGATTTTGACTCGAAACACCCAGTGCAGGGAGACCTGTGTATTCGATAACGGAAACGGAGGAAAAAGAAAATGGCAAAACTCTTTGAGAACAACTACAGGACCAATCCTTACGTATACGGAATGGTCAATGTGCTCTCAAGCTTCTGCAGAGATTATAACGAAGCGAACCGGGCATTGGAGAAGAACCCGAATGACACACGCTGCATGATGGTCAGAGCTTACTGCGTAGATTTCGCCAACTGGCTGAGCGAGACCACTGAGATGGATTACGGCACAGTCGGTCAGCTGATCGTAAGGATGATGGAGGTCGGAAATGACGAGGAATAACTACAGGGACGACGGCATCATCTGGTTCGAGGATCAGATAAGCGAGATGGCAGACCTCCTGATCACGGTACAGGGCATCCGCTACATATATATGAAGAAACATGACCGCAGCTGGATCAGCAGAATCGGTGACGAAGGAATGAGATTCGCTCTTTGGAGTATGTCAGAGATCCAGCTCAGGATCATCGAAGCGCTGGTATTTGAAGACAAGACCGTGACGGATGTACACAGAGAAATGGATCTCACGATCACAGAGATCCGCATGGGAATAAGAGATATGAGAAAGGCGCTGCTTGCGGCGATGTGAACAGGTGACAGAAATGAAGACATTGAAGATAGTAAAGATCGACGATCCGGAAGCGCTGGATTATATCGGCAGGTGTGAGATATATCAGGCGATCAGCGATTACGAGATATGGAGAAGGATACTTCTGAAGGACCCGGAAGAC
>JAFVPI010000133.1 GCA_017505405.1 Mogibacterium sp. | reverse complement strand
GTCAAGCGCAGCGCTTTTGCATGGCACTCCTATTACCGGGAGCGTGGTGTTCGCAGCTATCGCTCCCGCCAGGTGGGCTGCCATGCCGGCGAAGGCAATAACGACGCCGAAGCCTTCGTCCCTTGCCGCCATCGACCATGCGCCTGCCTCGGCAGGTGTGCGGTGCGCAGAATACACATGCGCCTCATATGGTATGCCAAGCTCTTTCAGTACGGATGCAGCCTTCTGCACTACCGGCAGATCGCTGTCACTCCCCATAATAAGTCCGACCTTTTTCATCGCTCCTCCCGTCTATATTATTTATCGTATCTGTCAAGGTCTTCTCTTGAGTAGACCTTGGTCTTTCTGTCGTCTCTATAGACCATCGCTTTGATTCCGTGGTAAAGACCTCTCAGGACAGCAAATATAAAGAACATCACAAGGAAGCCCATTATGCCGTAGGCGATATCCTCGCTATCCATTGAGCCTGTCCCCGTATACCACTGGCCTATCTCTATCGCGAAGGCAAGCACTATCACAACAGTGAACACATACAGCCATGTTATCACCATTGTGTGGTCGCGCTTAGCAAGTATTTTAAACAACGGATACAGTACAAAAATGAGCAGCAATCCGAAAACACCAAAGGTGATGAAATGCAGCTGTTTGTCATCGAAATACCAGCCGCCTGCATCGTTGATCTGAAGCAGGTGATCATGTATTCTCGCGACCCATGTCGTAAATGAATAAATAATATCCCACATACTCATAACACAGTAATTATAATACGCAGGAGGACCTCTTTTGTGTTCTAATTGCGAAACCTTAAAACCTGAAGGCCTTGTCTTGACAATAAAAAAGACGATCCCGTCCTGTACTTCGGACTGCGGATCGTCTTTTTATTGCCTCTTTTACTGATCTGCGTCAAACGGCAGTATAGCGACTACTCTTGCTCTCTTGATAGCCTTGGCAACGGCTCTCTGGTGCATTGCGCATGTGCCTGTGACTCTTCTAGGGAGGATCTTTCCTCTCTCTGTGATGTATTTCTTAAGAGTCTCTGCATCCTTGTAGTCGATCTTCTTGTCCTGATCAGCACAGAACTGGCAGACTTTACGTCTTCTGATGCCTGTGTTCATGCGCTTAGGTCTTGAATTTCTTTCCATGATTCGTGCTTTCCCCTTTCTTAGAATGGAATGTCATCTTCAGCCGCCTGGAATGTATCAGGCATGTCGTCGAAGCCCGTGAAGGCATCCTGCGGTGCGCTGAAGCCGGTGTCCTGTGTCACGTTTCCGAAGCTTGGCTCTCTGCCGGTGAACGTATCGCGGCTTACGCCCTGTCCACCATTGCCGCTGCCGAGGAATTCAACTCTGTCGGCTACGACATCGGTCGTGTAGACTGTGACACCTTCTCTGTTTTTGTAGCTTCCTGTCTGGATCCTACCCATAACGGCAACCTGTCTGCCCTTGCTGAGGTAGCGGTCGCAAGTCTCAGCCTGTCTTCCCCAAACAGTGATGCGGATGAAATCCGCTCCCTGGTCTTCGCCCTGTCTTCTCGGTCTGTCCACTGCGATAGTGAAACGGCAGACTGCCGACTGGGTGTTCGGAGTGTAGCTGAGCTCAGGGTCTCTGGCAAGTCTTCCGATAAGTATTACACTGTTCATAACTTACCTCCCCTTCTGCTTACTCTTCGTCCTGGCAGACGATGATGTGCCTCATTACGTTTTCATTGATCCTGAGTCTTCTGTCGAGTTCCTTCGGCAGGTCTGCTTCGGCCTTGAACGGGATCACTACATAGTAACCAGTGTTCTTCTTGTTGATGCTGTAAGCAAGTCTTCTCTCGCCCCAAACATCAGCTTCTCCGGCCTCGCCGCCAGCATTGATAACAGTCTTTACTGTCTCAATGAGGTTTGCCTTAGTTTCTTCGTCCAGGCTTGGATCAAGCACGAATAGAAGTTCATAATCTCTCATGTTGACACCTCCTGTGGTCTCTTGGCGCAGGTTTTCCCTGCGCAGTCGGTATGCGCATCCCAATTGACGCGCCATTTAATTATACTCATACGCATTCCGATTACAAGGATTATTTTTCTTTTTTTCCTGCAATTTCTGAATGCTTAAGACCTGCTGCGCCTGACTGCGGCAAGCACTGCAAGAGCGCAGGCTGCAGCCGCCAGTACGACAGCATATGCCACGAATTCAGCGCTGTCACCGGTATCCGGCGCTACTCTGTCTTTATACACAAGTTCCTGCTTTTCATCGCTTCCTTCACGGTATACAAGCACATATCCGTGGCCGTCATTAAGGGCGATGACTTTTGCCCTGTATACGGAGTCATCCTTCGTCACGCCCTTCTTCTCTGTAACATCGCGGGTGATGGTATACCACCATATCTCAGGCCTGTCATAGTAAATCTCTCCGAAACTGTATGTTCCTTCCCCGCTGATCTTTATCGACTTTTTGCCACCTTCAGATTCCGGAGGCATTGGCGCCGCGGGATCATCCGGAGTGAGCGTGAAAGTATCTCCCCCGGCCGTCTTATCATTTCCGCTTACTATATAGGTGACCGGTATGTCTATGCTGACGGGAATATTCTCCCTTGCAAAAGCAGTCGCGGGAGCTGCCAGTATGAGCATCAGGCCGGGCACCAGAAGCACCCTCAGCAGCCTACTGATAATTATTTCTCTTTTCATAAAGGTCTTCTCCTTATTATCGTAAAAACTTTTCCTTTGATAGCTTTGCGCTCCATAAGGCCGTACGTCCTTGAATCAGCCGCCGTCTCCCGGGAGTCGCCCAGTATGAGGAATTCGTCCTGTTTTATTTCTCCGTAGATGTCCCTGTTTCCGGCATGTGTCTCGTGGAATAATCCGCTGCGCTCCTGTACCGGCTGTATGTTCCCGTTGATCGTAAGGAGCCCGCCTTCGGTCTTACCTACCACTTCTCCGCATGTCCCTTCAATGCGCCCTATCTGCATACTTCCGTCCGGCGGCTCGTAGATGACGACATCCGTGTCCACCAGCCTACCCGGTCTGAAGTAAATGACCATATCCCCTTCATGAACTGCGGGGAACATATCGTTTGTCGGAACAATGGCGATGCCGAAAATGAATGTGAAGGTCATGACTGCAGCAGCAATGAAAACGGCTGTTTTTATGAAGGCGTCCTGTTTGAGCTGCTTTATGAGCCTCGTCTTTCTCTGTATATCCGCTTCGGGTTTCTCTCCAGATCCCATGTCATCACCTGTGCTTTCTTCTGTTTACAAGGTCGCAGAACACAACGGCTCTGTTATCTGTCATGTCATCCATGCACGTGGACAGAGCCAATACATGATCATGCAGTCCGCGCTCCCTGATATTTACTGCATTCTCCTTTACATACTCATACATGAAGGTCCTGCCGGCTCTGTATATATTCCGATCATAGGCGTTGTATACCCCGGCTGCGAATACTTCGATATCGTAGTCGTACTCAGGTGTAAGAAGCACTCCGCTGCTGTTCCTCTCAAAGAAATCCCCGTCCAGGAATCTGTCCAGGTCCCCGAACATCGCTCCTGCAGCCATATGATGGCCGTGTATCATGCAGTAGGGATCTTCGAAGCTCTCATCGTTCATGTCCATGAACAGCGTGCCTCCGGCATAGAACTTTCCGTCAAAGCCCTTATCCAGATAGTCGAAGTTATCCGCACTTCTCACCACCGGATGATCTATGTGAGTCCCGTCAACGGTGATCCACGCTTCGACATCCGGGTTTATCCTCCGGAGCCGGGAAAAGCTGTGATACTCGACGCCTTTAACCCCTTCTTCCAGGAAGACAAACCCGTCTATCAGCCCGGAACCGGTAAAAACTATCAGCGCCAGCAGCACGGACAGGATCACCCTGTCTATCCAGGTGTTTATCCTTCTCCACTTCCTGAACTCTTTATTCAGGTTTCTCCATTTCTGCTGTTTTTCACTCATACCAGGGCAGCATCCTCTTCCGCATACTCTCTGCGCCTTCTGACAATAAGCGCAATTCCTGATGCGAGGACCGCAAGCACGGCTGCATATACCATGTAGTCGATTCCCGCAATGCCCGTAAGAGTGGCAATGTCCCTGTTGTTACGGAAAGTGATTATGACTGTTCCGTCATATCTGTCTACGTATTCGACCTCTGTCGGCAGATCAGCCCCCGCATCAGCATTTGCCTTGCCAAGATGCGCCGCATCATTTCCGCCGGGAGTATGACCGGTTTCTGTGAATACCGGCCTGTTTGCGGTGCCGGTATTTGTCGAAACAATATTGTACTGAGCCACGTGATCCGATGCCTGTTCCTTTATCTGATAGGATGCGGATCTTGGCAGCGAGTTGATGACAAGGATATCATCATCTTTTAGATTTACCTTGAAAGTCACTCTTCCGGTATCATCAGTCGTGAAACTTTTGCCGTCCGGTGCCAGGCAGGCAGCCGGCTGCATGCCGTACATCCTTACACCTGCAGATGTCACGTCGTTCGCATAATCAGAGCCTGTCTCCGTGTCCGTTTCTCCCGCAGGAACATTAGTGGTATATGTCTGGTTCGCTTCCAGCCCCGTGAGAGTCGCCTCAAATACAAATTCCTTTGAGAGGTCACCGAGATTGCCCGTGACACTCTTTTTCAGCACGATATCGTGCGTCACCTGCGCGTTCCACATCCTGTATGCCTCGAGAAAATCCGGGTCCCATGGAGTGGAGATCCCTACCTTGCCGAGGTTATCGTGTGTTACCGTTGATGGTCCCTCATCAGGATCACCGGCTGTTCCGTTTGTCCCGTTGGTCTTTGCGGGCTTGCTGTCAGTCATGCCTTTATTACTATTGTCGACCCTTCCTGTGTTAAGCTGCACGGAATGTCCTCCGTCGCCATAGTCCGTGCTGTACCTACTGTCGACATCCTGCGCCTCCATGAGGTCGTTCAGCCATGTTTTTGCATCGGCAATATCATCCGAAGTCCTCATCGTGTTGTCAGGTTTATAATCTGTTGCTTTCTTTCCTGCCTTACTGTTCGGATCCTGATTCGTCCATGAAGTGATAGTATGGACATATACACCGTTCTCTGATGCGGTCTTCGTCTGCGTACCGTCCTTATTCACGGTATTGAGATATCCCTGCTGGCCAAGAGTGTCACCCTTACGGGTTCCCTGACCGTAATGATCTGCATTGACATCTGCGGATGCTTCCCTGTTGCATACATAGAACACTACATAATATGAGTTGTTGTCGTAGTCGACTCCGGCTACATCCTTTCTTAAGCTCTTAAGACTGTCATTTCCGCCGTTCTGGCGCGAACCTACCTCTTCGACCTTATACATATAGTATCCGGCTTTATCGAAACTGAACTTCACATCGGTCACCCGCGTCCTTCTCTTGCCTTCGTCGATCTTTGCAAGGTTGCTTGCCGAATCTGAGTTCGTATATTTGCGGTCCCTGTCGCCATAGATACCTGAAGCATTGCTTTCTGACGCGTTTCTGAAATTCCCTATGGTGACGAGTGTCGCCCAGCTTGCGTTATCCATATCGTCAGGAGCAACTCCACGTATATCGTGATGGGCTGCAGTGGAAGTTGCAGGCTTAGGCATTTTACTTTGATCGATCTGTCTGCCGCTCTTTGCCGTGTTCTCATTCGCGTTGTCCCATGCCGCAACAGGTGTGATCTTATATACAAAATCCTCTATATTAGGGAATTTGCCCTTTTGATTAACGGTGAGTATCTTTCCAAGACGTATCGTTCCTGTATTTGACGAGTTCGCCTGCCTTACTGCTGTACGGTTTCCCGTTCTGTCCGTGCTGTAATCTGTACTGTCGCTGTCTGCAGCACCTGATACTGCAAACGCATTCACTGCTGTTGACAGGACCATTATCAGTGCCAGCATCAATATGCTGTATCGTCTTCTTATTTCCATTTTCTTACCCTCTCTATCCAAAAGTGTGTTTCTCATCGCTGGCATAGCGTCTTCTTTTAATTACCAGTAACGCCAGCCCCGCGAGCACCGCAGCAAATGCCGCCGCCCATATGCCTGTATATGTAATGACACCTGTAAGTGTTGCCAGGTCCCTGTTGTTTTCCCACAGGATCACGACAGTGCCGTCAAAAAGATCTACCGTTTCGACTGCTGTGGCGAGCATTTTGCCTGCATCTGCGCCGTTGCTGTCTTCAGCTTTGATGATTTTTGCTCCTTTATCTGCCATGTTCTCAGAGAACATCCTGTACTCCGCGATATGGTCGGATGCTGCTTCTGTCACCCTATATGTCGCTCCTTTAGGCAACTTTCTGATTACTGCAGTCTGCCCGTCCTTCAGCCTGATTGCGGCAGAAGCCTTTCCGGACTGATCCGCCATAAACGTCTTTTCATCATCGCCTTCGATCTTATATGCCTGCCCCGGCACGAGGCCCGTGAACTCCGCAGTGTATTCGAACACTTTAGTAAGATCTCCCAGGTTGCCGGTCACATTCTTGCGCACCTTCAGATCGTGGAAGATCCCGACGGTCTGAGGATTAGTATCTGCATTGCCGCTTCTGTCCTTATGCTCGGCGACCTTCACCTCTTTGTCTGTGCCATTCTCTTTTACGATGACATACAGCTCTTCAAAGGCAGTGATGCTGCTGCCGGTCATCTCAGCAAACTTTGAAGTGTCCATTTTCATCTCCACGCTTCCGGACGTCTTCTTACCTGAGTCAAGAGCGATGCTTCCGTCAGAGCCCGGGACCTTTGTTCCGCTCGCCGTGTCAACGAGCCAGCCTCTGAACACGTATTTGTGATCAGGCAGCAGGTTCCCGTACTCAACGGTGTCCGTCAGTACTGAGTTATCACCGGATATAGCGGCCTTTGTACCTATGCGCGGAACATAAATAGTCTGGGGACCATCCTCCGGATCTTTGTGCTCTGCTACAGCTGCTGTACCAAGCTTCAGTGTTTCGTAGACGACAAGTGTATGACCTTTGAGTCCGCTTGCATCGAAAGTGAACTCTATTGATGCTGTGCCTTCAGATGTTTCCGGCTTGAGGCTTGCTGCAGCCTTGATACCCGTCAGGCGTCCTGTTGTTTTGTCGTAAAGCTCACCCTCAAGCGCATATGTCTCTCCCGGTACAAGGCCCTTGTATGTCACCGTGTCCCTGATGACAGCACCTGCACTTGCCAGAAGGTTGTGCGTGGATGATGCCTTATCTGCAGCTGCCGTGGATATGCCTGGATAGATCACTGTCTGCGCGGTGTCATTGATATCACAGTGTTTCTGAAGTTCGACCGGCACAGTCTCGTTATGGACCGCAGATGTCCTGTAGAGGGTCTCATAAACTACCACGCTGTCTCCTTCCGCCAGGACAGTGCTGTCGAATGTAAAGTCCATTGTGACGTCCATTGACTCTGCCGTCGCAGTAAAGTCCTTATCCGAAGCCGCCCCTTTTACTGCAGACCCGGTGCGCCTGTTCATGAGACGGCCGGTCAGTTTGTATTTTCTGTCCTTAACAAGGCCTGTCACATGAACGGTATCCGTTATCTTCTCATCCTTCTTCCTTGTCCCGGTATGCTTGTTTGTGGCAGCGCTTACAGCCGTAGTCTTTACCGTTACCGGCGTATTCTTCATGTTTACTGCGGTATCTTTGTCCGCAGCCACACTGAAGCTTTGATCGCCGGCAAGATCGTATCCGTATGGCGCAGATATCTCGCGGAGAGTATATGCGCCCGGAGCGATGTCATCGAAGGTCTCAGCTTCTGCCCCGGATGTCCACTCCTTTATGACTGTCTGTCCCGAAAGGATCTGCAGCTTTGCTCCTGCAAGCCCGGCTCCGGCGGCGTTGATCTTACGCACCACTGTCTTATAGTGCTCATCTTTGAAGGTAAATGTTTGTTTTTTCAGCCTTCCGTCAGCATTTGCTCCCTCAAGGTCCGTCTTCGCATTTCCGTTCGCATCCTGATAAACATGCCCGTAGCATTTTTCTTTCGTAAGTTTGAAGCCGCCCGGCGGTGTAGTCTCCTCGATCACAAACCAGCCGACAGGAATGACATATTTATTGCCTGAAGTCCATCTTTCGCCCGAGACAGGCTTGTCGGCCTGCCAATCGAAGCCCGACCATTTTGTGCCTGCAGGAGCATTCTCCGGAGCAGGCTTTGAGGATGTTTCGAAGGTCCAGCTTCTTACCGGAGCAGCTTTTGAAATATCCGCTTTATCTGCAACATCGTAGTACTTTATTGTGAATGCGGCTTTTCCCACCTTGTCCCAGGCAGCCTTGCTGCTGAGATCGGTCTTGAAGACCATGAAGTCCGGCTCGCCGAAGACCGGAGGCTCTTTTGATGTGAATTTTGCCGGATCGTTTTCACCGTTATCTGATGTCACTGTGATGTGGTGTATCGTGGGATCCAGCCTGTAGCCCTTGCTTGCCCTGATCTCCTTTATCCAATATTCACGGGTTTGTAGCTGCACGGTATTTGTCTCACCGTTTGCTGCTGTTGTAAGGATCACATTGCCGCCGTTCCCGTCTTTTACAGGCTGTGTACATGCCTGGTCACCAAACACCTGATACTCCGCTCCTGCAAGGCTGTATCCGCTCAAAGAGCCTGTAAGTACTGCGTCTGCAGATGATTTGACAGCCTTTACGTATCCGGTCTTCTTCTCCAGGCGGAACTTATATATAGCCGATGCATTCTGACCGCCTCTGGCCTGAGCAAATGCCAGGACCGCATAATCATCCGTAAGGCTGAGGCAGGTAACATAAATATCCGTGTCCTTGTCTGACGCAGCCACATCATCAAGGTGGTTGCAGGATGCCGCTATGTAGTATGAGGAGTCCATGCTGTCCGAGGTGATCGTAACAGTATCGTTGGATCTTCCCTTGTTTGCTCCCTCAGATACAAGTGACAGGCTGCTTCCCTGGATCGAGTCCGGGAATGTGACAGCAAAGTTCGTCGCTCCCGCAATGCCGTTATTATGGTTATTGGATGTAGCGCCATTCGATTTCTTCAACTGATTCTGATAGATCATCAGCCATTCATAGATCGTGTGCTTTTCGGTTGTGTTATAGGTGGTCTTGCCACCCTCCGTGACAGGGACATTATGCGTCACCATCTTTTCCTGAGTCAGCTTGCCGTCGTCATTCATGAGCCCTGCATCCGCGCCTACCGCATATGAGCTGATAGCCCAGGTGGCGGCAATGCGGGCATCGAACTCCTTCTTCCCCGCGTTGTTGTC
>JAFVPI010000132.1 GCA_017505405.1 Mogibacterium sp. | reverse complement strand
TAGTGTCAAGTATATTCTAGAAATCTTTCGCGCACCCGGAGGGGGCGGGATAAAAGGCATGCGGTGTAATTAAAAAAATACCCCCTCACCATTTCTGGTGAAGGAGTATCTGTTCGTCATCTTAACTAAATGACATTGGGCCCAGGCCCTTTTTTATTTGTGTAAATTTTCGATCCCGCTGACTATGGCGGAGACATGTTTACCATACCGCCTCAGCGAATCCTCCCAGTTGAGAAGAGCCTGCTTGCCAAAGTCCGTGATGGAGAAGATCCTTTTTGCTTTTGTACCCTGACCTGTAGACTCCGAAATCAGATAACCGTCCTTTTCCATCTTTTTAAGATTGCGGTAAAAGCCGGTCGGATCAAGGCTCTCATCTGCATATCCGTCTTCAATGAGCTTTTTCATCAGAAGAAATCCGTAGCATGGTTCCTTTGAAAGCTCAATGAGGATACAAGGCTGTATGAGTTTGTCGAGGTATAGTCCTTTGCAGGAGAAGTTGGCGTCGCTCGTATGCATGTCAAGTGAAAGCCAGCTGGAATAGAATATTTCCTGAAGTTCTGTACGGCTCCTTGCAACAGGGATGTTGATGATGTTATTCGCTTCGCTTTCATTGCATGGGTTAAGAAAACCGCTTCCCGCTATGAGATCCTCTCTTATATTGCAAGGCACCGGATGATCGGTATATTTTTCGGGATGGTTTATGTATGCAGCTGCAACGGCATCCCATACGTATGAGCTGTCAGCGCCGTATACGATCTCCTTTGTCTTGAACCTGTAGCCGCATTTCTGAGCAATGTACATTCCCGCAGGGTTTTCTGAAGAACAGAGATTGCTGAGGAACTCATCTTTAGGGAGTTCGGATACAGGCAGGCAGTTATTGCCGGTGATAACGGAAATATTATGACCCTTGCTGAGAACAGTTGCAGACGCAAGTGCATTTACTGAGAAATTGAGTTCATCCAGAGGCTTGCTGTCGTGAATGAAAAGGGGCTGGGTGATACCGCCCATCAGAACGATCTGAGCCAGCTTGTCGAATATGCCGTTGTCGATCAGATATGCTCCGTAGAGATTGCCTAGTGAGCCTATGCCGAGATACACTAGTTCGCCTCTGTACATGTCAGCCATTCGAGCTATGAACTCGGAACTTTCGCATACAGGGTTTTCTCCGACCTCAAAGCCGCGGAGGACCGGGATCTCAGTATAGCCGGTCTCGCTGAGGAGAGTTTTATTGCTTATATAAGATTCTTCAGAGGTGCCGTTTCCGTAATTGCAGGTGATGCCGAGAAGATCAAAATCATCATGGTTTCCGAGCAGATACAGTATTGCAAGAGCATCATCCATTGGCCGTCCCGGAAAGCTTCCGGTGTTGTCGCAGTCACAGATCACTTTTATTCTTTTGTCCATGGAACAGGTCCTTTCAGTTTTTGTTTATCTCTCACTTATTTATATCAGAAGCGCAGGAGTAAATGAATAATATAGTTTTTTTCAATTGCACATGGCCGGGATATAGATGACTGCTTATGGACAATACAGTTTATTTGACCTAATCTAATAAAGGACCGGTAATTAGACCGGGTCTATATGCTGGAAGGAGAAATAAAATGAAGAAGAAACTGTTGGTATTATTTCTTGCGGTCGCAATGGTGTTCCCGCTTGCGGCATGCGGAAGCAAGCAGGCTGAACCTGAAGCAGCTGATCTGTCATCCGCAGGATGGGATGAGATCGTTGAACAGGCAAAAGGCACAAAGGTAGCATTTTACGGATGGGGCGGTGATGAGAACCGCAACAACTGGCTCAATGGTACGGTCGCTGATTACTTAAAGGAAAACTATGATATCGACTTTGAATATGTCGGAATGGACATAAATGACATACTTGCAAAGCTGACGAGCGAGAAAGAGGCGGGTGAGGAAACCGGTACCATAGATATGATATGGATCAACGGAGAGAATTTCTACACCGCCAAGGAGAACGGTCTGCTCTACGGACCTTTCACGTCGCAGCTGCCTAACATGGAAGCGTATATCGATCAGGATGATCCTGAGACGCTGAATGATTTCTGCAAGCCGATCGACGGATATGAGGCTCCTTATGCAAAGGCACAGATGGTAATGTTCAACGACAGCGCCGTTACTCCTGAAACACCTAAGAATGCAGATGAATTCCTCGAATACTGCAAGGCAAACAAGGGCAAGGTCACATATCCGGCACTCCCTGATTTCACGGGAAGCGCATTCGTCCGCAATCTGATTTATGAAAAATGCGGATGGGAGCAGTTCCAGACTATGGAAGCGGATAAGGCTGCAGTAAAGGAAGCGATCGAGCCTGCTCTTGAATACCTGAGGGAACTCAATCCGTATCTCTGGAACGAAGGAAAAACTTTCCCTGCTGACTCCACGGCACTCGACAAGATGTTCCAGGACGGCGAAGTTGTGATGAATATGAGCTACGGACCGTTCAGCGTAGCATCGGGCATTGCTGACGGCACACTGCCTGAAACATGTCAGACCTTCGTTTTCGATAATGGTACGATCGGAAATACAAACTACATGGCCATAGCTTTTGACGCTCCTAACAAAGCGGGCGCAATGGTAGCGATCAATGCAATAATAGGCGGAGACCTTCAGCTGACACAGTACTCACAGCTCAGAGATCTCCCTGTAGTCGACCAGAGCAAGCTGTCTGATGAAGAGAAGGCTGCGTTCGATGCAGTTGATCTTGGCAAGGGCGTTCTTCCGCAGTCCGAGCTTCTGGCGCACAGACTTCCTGAGATGCCTGCAGATCTTGTTCCTGTGATCGAAGAGATCTGGGCTGAAGAAGTAGTAGGAAAATAGAGAAAAAACGGATATTATTATCCTTAAGCAGGATATGAATATGACATTTTAGGACAGCGCGGCCTGCGGGCTGTGCTGTTTCAGCAACTGATCAAAATGAAGCGCAGAGACAAGATAGTATCCGCACTGCTGCTGACACCATTTATGCTGGTAACGGCACTCGTGCTGATCGCCATTGTGAATATCGTGATACAGAGCCTGGGATACATGCCCGTATTCGACTTGTATGACGTGACTCTTAAGTACTATGCAGAAGTCCTTAAGAGACCTGAAGTCCTCCAGTCGCTGGGAGTCTCTCTTAAAGTGTCATTTATATCAAGCCTGGCTGCGGCGGCGGCAGGGACCCTTATATGCGCCGCTCTTGTGCGCACAGGAAGAACACGCGGAGGCATGCTTTACACAGTAAGGCTTCCGATACTGGTGCCGCATACTGTAGTAGCGCTGTTTACTGTAGCTATGCTTTCGCAGACAGGACTTTTTGCACGGATCGCTTACGCGGGAGGCATTATAGGCGACTACACCGAATTCCCCGGCATTCTTTACGGGACCGGATATTTCGGGGTGATAATCGCCTATATCTGGAAAGAAGCACCTTTTATAGCGTATTTTTCGCTGGCCCTTATGTCGGGCATAAGCGGTACTCTGGGAGAGGCTGCAGAGAATCTCGGAGCTTCGCCGTTCAGAAGCTTTATGCACATAACGCTCCCGCTGAGCCTGCCGGCTATCGCAAAGGGCTTTCTTATAGTTCTCGTTTTCTCATTCGGAGGATACGAGCTGCCGCTGCTGCTTGGAGCAACGCTGCCGAAAGCATTTCCGGTATATACATACATTGAGTTCCTGAAGCCTGATTTCAAACTCCGGCCTTATGCGATGGCGATGAACGGCATGACCCTCATTCTGTCCCTGCTGATGGCGCTTATATATGCAGTATGCATGAAACGCCTTATGAAGAAACTGGGAGGCGGATATGAAGGATAGAAGGGCAATGAACACCGTGCTTCTTATCACGGCAATAATAATATTCCTTCCTGTGATAGTCATCCTGGTATGGACGGTGACTGCCAGGTGGCCATGGCCGGGTCTTCTGCCCGAAAGCTATACGCTGCGGACACTCGAGGAGCTTCTGTTTGGCTCCAACCAACTGACTGAGATCCTGCTGAGCAGCATAATGCTGGCGACGCTCGTAGCTGTTATCGGAACTGTCATTGCAATGATGACTGCGAGGGCTACTGAGATATACAGGATACGGGGAAGACAGGCTGTAGGGATCGCTGCGCTGCTCCCTTTGCTGGTGCCCGGAACAGTGTTCGCGATGGGCATACAGGTTTCGCTTATACGGATGCATCTCAACGATACCATCGCGGGCGTAGTCCTGGTGCATCTGGTAGCAGCACTGCCGTATTGTGTCACAATAATGATGGATGTCACAGCGGCAGTAGGGGACAGTCTGGAAGAACAGGCTGCCGTGCTCGGAGCAGGGCCTTTCAGGAGCTTTATCGATGCTTCGCTGCCGGGAATCATGCCGGGTGTATTGTCTTCGGCAAGCATGGCATATATCATTTCTTACAGCCAGTACTTTACGACCCTGCTCGCAGGAGGGGGCAGGATCAAAACCCTTGCTCTGGTATTGGTGCCGTACATACAGAGCGGAGACAGAGCTCTTGCGTCTATATATTCGACAGTATTTGTAGGGTCGGCGCTGATAGTGTTCTTCCTGCTGGAAGCGGCGATACACAGGATCATGAGAAAGGGCAGATGATCATTAAAAAACGGTGGGGATCCGGATGAAACTAGAAATCAATAATCTTTCCGTAGACATAAACAATACGAGGATACTGGACAGCGTGTCTCTCTGTATCGAAGAAAAGGAATTTCTTGTGCTGCTCGGACCGAGCGGTTGCGGAAAAAGTACGCTTCTTAAAACCATTGCAGGGATAAATAGTGTAACAGAAGGCAGTATGGTGCTGGACGGAACATTACTGAATGATGTTCCTGCACACAAAAGAGGCACAGTTATCGTTTTCCAGGACATAAGGCTTTTCCCAAACATGTCTGTGGCAGAGAATGTCACATATGCTCTCAAGGTAAAAGGCGTGAGAAAAAATGAGCGCAGGGAAAAGGCCCGGGAACTGCTTGGATATGTGCAGCTTGACGGCTTTGAGGACAGGATGCCTTCAACATTATCGGGCGGACAGATGCAGCGTGTTGCGCTTGCAAGAGCTCTGGCGGCAGAACCGAAACTTATGCTTCTTGATGAGCCTTTTTCTTCTCTGGACGAGAATCTGAGGGAGGATATGCGCAGCCTTGTTGCGGATCTGCACCGCCGCTTCGGCATGACAACTATAATGGTTACCCATGACAGGGAGGAAGCATTCAGCATGGCAGACAGACTTGCTGTCATGTTTGAAGGCCATATAGTCCAGACCGGCACTCCGGAAGAAGTGCTGTCAGATCCGGCGGATGACCGTGTAAGGAGATACTTTGGAAAGACAGTTCTTCAGGGTAATTAAGAAAGAAAAAATGCAGAAAGAAAAACTCCGGCTTCGCGGCCGGAGCTTTTCTGTTGCGAAAATATCTAACTAAGAAAGAACAATCAAAAGAAAAAGGTAAACGTCGAATCCCTTCGACAAGTGAATTGTAGCATCTGAATGTGAAGATAATATCAGCCTAATGTGAAGCATTTTTCACATAACTCTGAGCGAGTATCGCGCGGGCTGATGCATGCCGGGCAGGTAACTCGAGGACGCCGGCACTTAGCGATTGACGAGCTTAAGCGAAGTCAGAGCTTAGTACCGCTGTGTCCGAATGTTAGCGGGAGCGTGCCTGCCGGCATGCATCAGCCTGCGCCGCATAAGCTCAAATTCTGTTAAGAAGAGTACAATACCACTATATATTGTGATAACATCGGTTTGCATATGGAAAATAAACGCTGTATCAGAGTTTGCAGCAATGGAGGAAACCGATATGAAATGCCCGTACTGCAATTTTGAAGACACAAAGGTTGTCGATTCAAGACCGGTTGAGGACGGACTTGCTACGAGAAGAAGACGCGAGTGCACAAAATGCCATAAGAGATTCACGACTTTTGAGAAGATCGAGAATTCTCTGCTGGTCGTAGTCAAGAAAGACGGCACGCGTGAAAGCTTCGATAAAAACAAGATCGTCAACGGCATAATGAAGGCGTGCCAGAAGACCAAGGTCACTTATGAGGATGTTCAGAGGATCGCAGACAATATCGAGAGGGGGCTCTCGAATACCATGGAAAAAGAGATCCAGTCAACTAACATCGGCCTGCTGATCATGGAAGAACTGAAGGCTATCGACCAGGTCGCTTACGTAAGGTTTGCATCAGTATACAGGGAATTCCAGACTATCGATACGTTCATCGATGAGATCAACAAGCTCACCAAGAACAAAAGCAAATAATAACACAGGAGAATCATTATGCTCAGAGTTGCAATAGACGGTCCGGGGGGCACAGGAAAGAGCACCATAGCGAAAGCCACTGCTGCCCGTTTCGGACTGGAATACATTGATACAGGCGCCATGTACAGGGCGCTCGGTCTTAAGGCTCTCAGAAACGGCGTAGACGCCTCTGACGAGGACGCAGTCAGGGAGATGCTGGCCGCCACATCGATCGATTTTTTAAGCTGTCAGACTCATCTCGACGGAGAAGACGTCAGCGGACTCATAAGGACAAACGAGATCTCGATGGCTGCTTCAAATATATCAAAGCTTGCCATAGTAAGAGCCAAGGTCGACGAGGTAAGCCGTTATCTGGCATCTACAAAAGATGTTGTCATGGAGGGCAGGG
>JAFVPI010000131.1 GCA_017505405.1 Mogibacterium sp. | reverse complement strand
TATGCAGATCAATATGAATGCTGTCATTCCAAAAAGAATCATTACCAGCAGTTCAAGCGCTCCCGAGATACTAAGATATATCCCCTTTGTGGCGTTAAGCTCACTGCTCATTACCATATCAGGTGAATAACTGAACTTCGTTTCCCTGAAATAAGCCTGCCCTGTATCGTACCCGGACTCGTCTGGCATATCCGGTGATTCCCCTGCCCTGACCTTAAATCCGTATACACCTTGCCTCACTGCACCTACATACATTCTGCCCGGTTCAGCCTTGAGCTTCTCTGCAGATACCAGCAGGTCGAACATAGTGACCGCACCGCCATTCGGAGCGACGATCAGTACATCGTACTCAGCGTCGGCAGGAAGGCTCAGTACAGTCTGGCTTCCGTTCCTCATGAGAAAAGTTCCTCTTGCCCCGGTTCCGGATCTGTCTTCGCCGCCATCCGGCACATAGACATCTCCTTTATTGTTTATGCCGGAGATCCCATTGCCGTCCCTGTACACTTCAATGCTTACATCTCCGGTGAATGTGATCCGCCGCGACTCGGTACTGCAGGCAAACAGCCTTGCCGGATCATCCTGCGAGAACAGCCATTTGATATATGTCGTAGGCCTGTGTTCTATCACGAGATTTGCTTCAAGGGGTTCGTCCGGATTCCAGCTGCCGTCTTTTATCTGTCTCTGATCGGCGCGCAGATGCTGACCGGCGATGTATGAAATATAGTCAGCGAATTCCTCCAGCCTGAAACGTTCGCTGCTGTCTTTAGCTGCCACATTTCCGATCGCTGTCTGAAAGATCTTGAACCATTCTTCACTGCTGTTGTTCTGCATGCCTTCCAGGATAAGAGGCTGCAGTCTTTCGGCATAATCCTCGCTGGTCCCGAACAGCTCACTGATCTCTTCCATCGCCAGGCGCAGCTGATAATTGACCTCCGGATTGTTGCGGAAACCGTCGAGAGCCATCTTATCTCCTACGGATTTCGCCTTTCTGGCATACATCGGGTATTGAACATCCGATTCCTGCGCAGGAGTAAAAAGATCGATCCCGTATCTCTGGTATCCCCATGATTCGAATGGTATGCACGCGACCGGATCGTACTGACCGTTTATATTGTAAATACCTTTATATGCCACCGGTTCCCGGGTAGTTCTCGGGACACCAAAGAGATACGCATACACATCTTCGTACTCACCGCTCTCTATCATATCCGCTGCGGTTATGTTGCTGATGGCAGCCGCGCGCGACATACCCGAGAGCCAGAGTTTTTTCTTTCCCTTTATGTTTTTTTCTCTGACATACTGCTCTATATACTCCTCGAGCCGGGTTGAAGCTGCATCAAAGCCCTCGTGCCGTACACCGTTGCCGACTTTGAAATTGCCTGCCCACTCCTTGCCGTATCCCTGGCCGCATGTAACAGCAGCTATGACCGTAAAGTCATCGATTTCCTTCATGCCTATGACGCCAGAAAGAGAGTCCTCGGTCGTTTCCTTATCGTATCCGAACGCGAATAGTTTAGTGAATCCGGCGCCTTTCAGGTATTCCTTATATTTATAATCGACCAGACCTGTATTGCTCCGGAAAGCCGACAGCGCAAGGCCGAGTGACCCCTGTGCAAATTTGAGGCTGAATTCTTCTGACGGGTTTCTGAAAAAGCTGTCGGTATACGGAAACTCCCAGCCATATGCATTGTTTGCGGTATCAAGGAGCAAATACCAGATATCCCTGACACCGTATACGGGTTCCTGTTTCAGATAATCAGTCTCTCCGTTTGCAGCAAAAGACGGACCTGCAGGGCAAATCATTATCAAAAACAGCAATATTGAGATCAAGCGCCCCGAAAGGCGCTTTTTCTTATCCCGTGTCATAGTTTTTGCAGTGTCAGTTTTTATTCGTAAATCTCCCAGTGACCGGTTCTGAGTGCCTTGAGGGCGCCCTCTGCGAGAGCTCTCATTTCCTCTTCTCCAGGGAATCTCATAATAGGAGCGATCTTGCCGACATACGATGCGATCTCATCGCAGAATCTCTCCGAATATGCCATGCCGCCGGTAAAAATTATAGCGTCAACTTCAAAGCGAAGCACTGCAGACATTGCGCCGATATCCTTTGCCAGCTGATACGCGATCGCCTTGAATGCCATCAGCATCTTTTCATCTCCGTCAATGAATGCAGCATTCTCTACATCCCTGAAGTCCTTTGTTCCTGTGTAGGAATACACACCGGCTTCCTGTCCGATGATCCTTTTTACCTCAGCCTTGGTCATGCCCTCCTTGAAGCATAGGTTCACAAGCGCGTTGGCCGGAAGAGCTCCGCCTCTGTCCATGCCCATGGCTCCGTCGTCCTTAACATTGTTTACGTCAACGACTCTGCCCTTCTTGTGAGCAGCAACGGATACACCGCCGCCAAGATGACATATGACGAGATTGAGTTCTTCATAGGCTCTTCCGAGGTGGTTCGCAGCCTTGCGCGCCACTGACTTGTGGTTGAGCGGATGGAAGAACGACTGTCTCTCGAAGCCTTCAAGTCCGAGGCCTGAGTATCTTGCGAGAGGCTCCATCTCATCCACGCATACCGGGTCAACGAAGAATGCCGGGATGCCTACAGAGTCGGCCAGTTCCTTTGAAATATATGCTCCCAGATTAGCAGCATGCTCGCCGTAAGGAGGATTCTCGATGTCATGAATGACAGCATCATTGACCTTGTATGTGCCTGACGGTATGTGTTTGAAAAGTCCGCCTCTTCCGCAGATAGCATCGAAATCCTCCAGCTTATAGCCGTTCTTTTCGATGGTTTCGAGGATGGCAGCCTTTCTGAACGGCGCCTGATCTACTACATGAGGGTATTTTGCAATCTCGGAAGCATCATGGTCTATGCCTACACGCATCACTTCCTCTTCATCCTCAAATACGCAGATCTTGGTCGAAGTTGCGCCAGGGTTGATTACAAGAATTTTCATTTTGGATTCTCCTTTCGGTATCTGTTTTAGCTGATCTCTGTCTGCCTGCTCCCTTTTTCAGCATGATCACCTGTTCATGCGGTTGTTATATTTACGCCTTTCGAGCTCCGTGAGGAGTTTCTTGCGAAGGCGGATGTCTGTCGGGGTGACTTCAACGAGCTCGTCATCATCGATGAACTCCAGCGCCTCCTCGAGAGTGAATGTGCGCGGAGGTGTAAGCTTTATGGTTTCATCTGATCCTGCAGCTCTCATGTTTGTAGCCTTTTTGGCTCTGCATGGATTTACTACCATGTCGTCGGATCTGGCGTTCATTCCCACCAGCTGGCCTTCGTAAACATGATCCTGAGGCTTCACGAACATCTGCACTCTCTCCTGGATCGTGAAGATCGCATATGCCGTGCAGTTGCCCTCTTCCTGAGCGACGGCAACGCCGTTGATGCGCCCCTGTATCTCGCCCTTCCATGGCTCGAAGCCGCTGAAGCGCCTTACCATTGTGCCTTCGCCGCGGGTATCGTTGATGAACTCCGAGCGGTAGCCCATCAATCCTCTGGTCGGCGCGGTGAATACTATCCTGGAATATCCGTTGCCTTCGGACATCATGGCAGTCATGAGAGCCTTGCGCAGGTTCAGTTTGGAAATGACAGGGCCTGTGTATTCGTCTGGCACGCTCACCACTACCTCTTCTACAGGTTCTAGCTTTTCGCCGTTTGGTCCCCTTTTGATGACGACTTCAGGCTTTGATACTGCAAGCTCATATCCTTCACGGCGCATGTTCTCTATAAGGATCGAAAGATGGAGTTCGCCCCTGCCGGATACCTTGAACGAATCAGTCGTGTCTGTAGGCTCAACCAGGAGCCCCACATTCACCTCGAGTTCCTTTTCGAGTCTGTCCTTGATATGCCTCGAAGTGACATATTTGCCCACTTTTCCGGCGAACGGTGAGGTATTTACCATGAAGTTCATCGAGAGCGTAGGTTCCTCGATGCTGATCGTTCCGAGTGAATCAGGATGATCAGGGTCGCAGATGGTGTCGCCTATCGAGATGTCAGGAATGCCTGATACCACCACTATGTCGCCTGATCCGGCTTCTGATGTAACGGTGCGGCTGAGTCCCCTGTATACGAAGATCTGGTTGATCTTGTTTTTGGTGACGCTGCCGTCTCCTCTAGTAACGGATACCATCTGTGCTTCCTTGATGGTGCCGCGGGTGATCCTTCCGATACCCAGCCTGCCGATGTAATCGTCATATGCGAGAGTCGATACCTGAAGCTGAAGCGGTTCATCGTCTTTGTCCGGATATGGATCGCAGTGCTTTGTTATGCACTCCAGCAGAGGCTCGATGCTCAGTCCGCCGTAGCCCTTCGGGGACTTGCGGATCTTTGCAGCGCCTTCACCGATCTGTATCCCCTCTACTTCTGACGGATCATTTACAGCGATACCCTGTCTGGCTATACCGTAGAGTATAGGGAAATCGAGCTGATCATCGTTGGCTTCGAGGTCCATGAAAAGCTCATATACTTCATCGACCACCTCATCTATCCTCGCATCCTTTTTGTCGATCTTATTGATGAAAAGTATAGGATTGATCCCCTGCGCGAGCGACTTGCTCAGCACGAATCTCGTCTGAGGCATCGGTCCCTCGCTTGAGTCCACCAGCAATATTACGGTGTCGACGGTCTTCATGATACGCTCAACCTCAGAGCTGAAGTCCGCATGTCCCGGTGTGTCAACGATGTTGATCTTGTAATCTTTATACATTATGGAGCAGTTCTTTGAGTAGATCGTGATGCCGCGCTCTCTTTCGATAGCGTCCGAATCCATCACGCAGTCCACTATCTGCTCGTTGTCCCTGAACACATGCGACTGTGCGAGCAGCGCGTCAACAAGTGTTGACTTGCCCGCGTCTACATGCGCTATTACTGCTATATTAATTATCTTCTGCTTGTCTGCCATTGTCAGTCCCTTTAATTATTATCAAATGTTCTTATAAACGATCTGAAATCTCTTGCGTAGTCTATGGTCGTAGGCGTGCCCCTGAGATTTGAGAAGGCGTGCCCTTCTATTTCATCGGAATACCACTCAGGCTCCGGCACATCCAGTGTGAGGAAGGATATCGCCCATGCTTCTTCTGCGCCGAATGCCAGAGCATACAGCAGCATGTCGTAGTAGTAATCGCTGTCCGCAAGATGGTTCTCCAGAAGCTCTTTCGGAGTCGGATGCGATATGAAATGCCTGAGCCGGCGTACCTTGCTTACGATCGCTGCGTTCTCACTGCCCCTGGCCCTCATGATAACGATGAAGAATTCAGCTATGCCCGCCGTGATTATCATCGGTATCGCCGCGTAAGGCTTTCCTGTGTTCTTCACGACTCTGTAGACCGTATATATAACAGGTAATGCGAATATCATGACTGCAAGAAGCTCAGCATATCTGCCCGAGTCTGCCGACGCCGAGTCCCTGCTGTCTATTGCCTCACACAGCAGCAGCGCTGCGAAACCGCAAGCAGCCGCAACCAGAAGTGCTTCGAAGTAATTCGGCGATCTGTAGTCATAATAGTATGAAAACATGCACGAAAGGCCGACCCCTATACCCAGAAGAATGATGCCTGCGATCCTGAAGGCACGGGAAACCGGTGTGAATGGCGAGCTTTCGCTCGTCGTGAATCCCGCAGCAACATCATCAGTGATGGCCTCCCTGATCTTTTCGAGCCTCGGACCTATCTTATCCATGGTGAGAGCCCTGCCCTTGTACACGTCCTCAAAGAGTATCCTGAATGCGTTGCGGTACATCCTCTCTTCGTTTACAGGCGTCTCGCCCTTTATAAGCCTGTAATGCTTCGGCTCATATTCGCTGATAGTGAGATAGCCCTTCTGAGCGAACTGCAGTATCAGGTTCAGCACGTCTCTCGTCCTTACCTCGCTGTTGAATATGTATCCGATTTCTACCGGAGTGAGTCCTTCAACGGGCTTTGTCACACTCTCCCTTTTCACTCTCGGATCCCTGCCGCCTATGATCCAGAGGATCAGCAGGATCAGCAGCAGGCCTGACATGATGAGCATGATAGCTGTTATAGACCAGCTTCCGTCAAGGGCTTTCTCCCAGTAACCGTCAGGCAGCTGTGCCTTCAGGGTTATTCCGAAGTTTTCAGGTATCATCTGACCTTTGACGCTGACGGAATGCGCGGCATCATCTGCCTTGAACGTGATCTTGTTGTTGGCGTCCTGGACTCCGAACTGGCCGGCATAGCACTGCATGTCGTCAAACGGGAAGTCGTCAGGGAAAGTGACATTGATCGATACGTTTCCTATCGGCTGTTTCCATTCAGGCAGCAGCACATCGAAGTAGAACATGTCTTTCGACGCATCGTGATCGCGGTACTCTCTGATCCTGTACCTGATCGTATATGCATGAGCGCCTTTCGTGAGCTTTTCGGGGTCGGATATCACTACCGTGCTCGCCTCCGAAGCGGTTTTTGCCTCATACTGCGTATCCTCCACCACTATGTCACTTATACGGAAATTTCCGCTCGGTATCGCGAATTCCATACTCTGCAGCTTGTCAGGAATATTTACGCTTATCTTCTCTTCAACAGTATATGTGTGGTCTTTTCCGACTTCTGCGGTCAGGTCGTAGTCCGTGACTTCGAATGCGCCGCCCTGTACTCCCTTGCTATTCTCCGGCTCTTCGGACTCTGTGTATCCGACCCCGGCAAAAGCGGTTGCTGTAAACGGCAGCACAAATATTGCAAGCGCCAGAGCAAGGAGCGCTGTTATATGTAATGCTTTGTTTTTATTCGTCTTTGATATAGTTATTTTGTTCAATTTTTAGTCTATCCTTTATGAAGCCATAGTTATTGATATTTTAGCACTCTGCAGGCTGTTCTTTCAAGTCCGAAGCCAGCTTCCATGCAGGCTTGATAACAGCTCCCGCCAGTTGTAAAATCACATCAAACGGATAGTTTTAAGCCGGCAGGCAGCCGGAGTACCGGAGGATATCATGGTGACAAAAAGAGAAGATTATATTTCGTGGGATGAGTACTTCATGGGAGTTGCCATCCTGGCTGCAAAGAGGAGCAAGGACCCTAACACTCAGGTGGGAGCATGCATAGTCGATAAGAACAATGTCATACTTACGACAGGCTATAACGGTTTCCCTAAGGGCTGTTCAGATGACGAATTCCCGTGGGACCGTGAGGGCGAGATCACAAAGTATCCTTTCGTGGTGCATGCAGAGCTCAACGCCATACTCAACGCGTCGGGCAAGGATCTCAGCGGATCCAGGATCTACGTTGCCCTTTTCCCTTGCAACGAATGCGCCAAGGCGATAATCCAGTCCGGGATAAAGGAAGTCATCTATCTTTCTGACAAATATGCTGATACACCGTCAACGCAGGCATCGAAACTGATGCTGAAGACAGCGGGAGTAAAGCTGACTCAGATGCACCCTGACATTGAACAGCTGGTGCTTGATTTCAAGGTCGCGAAATAAGAAAAGGAGAATCTTTCATGAAGTTGATCATTACCGCTCCGCGGGGCAAGATGGCAGGTCTTATCGTTGCCGATGCAGCGTCAAGAGATGACGTGGAGATCGTAGCCGGGATCGGGCCTAAAGGAAGGGATTATATCGGAAAGGACATCGGCGAGGTTGCCATGATCGGGAAGACCGTTGGCGCGCCTGTAGTCGATGACATTGAATCAGTCATTGAAGATGCTGATGTCGTATGTGATTTTTCGACAGTCGAGCTCGGAATGGAAGTGCTCGATGCCTGCCTGAAGCACAAAAAAGCTCTCGTAGTGGGTACTACGGGCTTCAGTCCGGAACAGCGTGCCCGCCTCGAAGCAGCAGCCGCCGAGATACCGATCATGATCGCAGCCAACACGGACCGCATGGTGAACGTGATGAGAAAGCTGCTCATGGATGCTGCCAGGGAGCTCTACGATGACACAGATATCGAGATAATAGACATGCACGACAACACCAAGCTCGATGCGCCGAGCGGCACCGCCCGCGAGCTTATCGAGTCAATGGGCGAAGCGGTCGGCGTCGACCTCGTCGACGATGCCGTCTACGGCAGGCCGCTCGGCCGACATCCGCGCGAAAAAGGCAAAGTCACCTTCCATGCAGTGCGCGGCGGCGACACCCCGTCGAGTCACACGGTCTTCTTTTTCGGCGAAGGCGAAAGACTCGAGATCACCCATCACTGCCTCAACTGGAAGGGCTGCGCAAAAGGCGCTGTCAACGCATGCAGATGGATGGCCGGCAAACCGGTCGGTCTCTACGGCATACGCGAGTCCATGGGACTGTAGCTTGTATCAATGAGATACAGATTCAAAGGCATAAAGACGAATATCGATGTCCCGATGTCAGATCTGCCGGCTGTCACTGCGGCAAAGCTCCGCATACCGGTATCTGACATAAAGGATTTTGAGGTCCGCCGCAAATCGGTGGACAGCAGAAAGAAGCCGTATATACAGTATGTGTATACGGTCGATTTCGATACAGAAAAAAAGCTCCGTATACCTAAAAAGCTTTCAAAGGATATAAGCAGTGTAGATAACGGGAGCGAACGACCTCTCCCTCCTTCTCCGGGTGATAAGCCGCTTGCTTCGCGTCCGGTCGTTGTGGGAATGGGTCCTGCAGGATTATTTGCGGCACTCGAGCTGGCAAAAGCAGGCTACAGTCCGCTGGTGCTTGAGCGCGGTCCGGCCATGGAAGGACGCATCGAAGCAGTGGAAAGATTCAGGAAAGACAGGATCCTGGACCCGGAAGCCAACATGCTCTTCGGAGAAGGCGGAGCCGGCACTTTCTCGGACGGAAAGATCGGTACAGGCATAAAGGACAGCCTCATACGCGAGGTGCTGAAGGAGTTCCGCGATGCCGGAGCCGGCGATGACATCATGTATCTCGCCAAGCCTCATATAGGAACGGACGTGCTGCGCGGGGTGATCGTAAACATCCGCAGGAAGATAGAATCCCTGGGCGGCGTGATCCTTTTTGACACTAAGCTCGAGGCCCTTGTGACAGAAAACGGCCGCCTTAAGGCAGTCGATATCATCCGAAAAAACGCTGCTGCATCCGAACGCATCCCGGCAGACGCGCTCATACTCGCGATAGGCCACAGCGCCCGCGATACCTTCTCAATGATCAGTTCGTCAGGGCTCAGCATGCAGCAGAAGCCGTTCTCGATTGGTGTGCGCATGGAACATCCGCAGTCGCTCATCGATGAGGCGCAGTACGGAAAGGAAAACGCCGGCAAGCTGCCTCCTGCTGATTACAGGATCAACTATAAGGCTTCGAACGGCCGCGGTGTCTATTCATTCTGCATGTGTCCCGGAGGAGAAGTCGTTGTCTGCAGCACAAAAGACGGAGAACTCTGCGTTAACGGAATGAGCAACAGAAAGCGCGACAGCGGAACTGCAAACAGCGGCATACTCTGTGATGTGAGGACCGAAGACTTCGGCAGCGATGATGTGCTTGCCGGAGTGAGGTTCCAGGAGAAATATGAAAGACTCGCTTTCATCAACGGAGGAAGTGATTTTACCGCACCTTCGTGCAGCATGGATGCCTTTCTGAACGGATCCGCGGAAGCTGATAAAGTCACCGCTTCACTGCCGGCCTTTGCAGCGGAAGCCATAAGGGAAGCCGTGCCGGATTTCGCCCGTAAGATACACGGATATGATGATCCGCACGCAATAGTAACTGCCGTGGAAACAAGAAGCTCATCCCCTGTGCGGATAATCAGAGATGAGCATGGCGAAAGCAATATAAAAGGCGTATACCCTGCCGGTGAAGGCGCGGGTTACGCCGGAGGCATCACGTCTGCCGCCTGTGACGGCATAAGAGCAGCGTGGCACATCATTGAGCGATATCATCCGCAGCAGCCAGACCTGTGATCCAGGCATTGCTGAGGTTGTAGCCGCCGCACCGGAAGTCCCGGTCGGCAAGTTCGCCCGTTATATACAGCCCATCTACCAGAAGCGACTCTGAAGTCGCTTCATTTATTTCGTCAAGAGATATTCCGCCCATCGTTACCTGGGCATCGTTCCAGCCCCTTATCTGCGAAGGATGGAATTCTAGTGAGTGCACGCATTCCGCGATCCTGCGCACCTCTTCATCGCTCAGCGAGGAAAGAGGTCTGTCAGCAAGGATCCTGCCGTTTTCATCCGGACCGTCATCCGCTGATGCGATCACATAATCGGCCAGTGGCTCCTTCAGCACGGTGCGGAGGATCTCTCCTGCAGGGGTATCGGAAAAATACCTCTTCTGTCTGTCGCGTATGTATGCGGCTATGTCGACTTCAGGGAACAGATCGAGCTTTATAAGGAACTGATCAAGGCTCTCTCCCGCCCGTCTGTTATATCTCATATGTCTGGTCATATTGAAGATGCATATCCCGGAGAGACCGTATCTGGTGAACTGTATCTCCCCCGCCTCTTCAAACACTTTGGTTTCCTCGCCGAAAGCCTCGCGCGGATCTTTATAAAGCGACACCACACCTGCACTTCTTGTGCCTCCGAGAGTCATGCCGCATGGCCTGTGACCTTCGTCCCACTCATCGCACTCAATTCCCGTAAGAGCCGGTACAGGTGTCACAATGCTGTGTCCGAGGTTTCTGGCTATCCTGTATCCGTCCCCTATCGTTCCGAAAGTCGGACCGGCCTTGCCGCCCATAGCGAGTATGACGAACGATGCGTAAGTCACGATGCTTCTGAGTCCGTCGCGGTCCCTGATCACCGATTCGAGTTTAAATATGTTCTTGCTGCCGGGAGCAGCATCCGAGACAAGAGATGCAGGCATGTATCTCACAGACATCAGCTCTTCTCCGCAGGCAAAAAACACGCCGAGCGATGCCGCTCTCTCAGTCAGCAGGACCGCCACATCCGAAGCCGATTCAGAGTATGGATATACGAGTCCGTTGTCGTAAGCCCTTGTCACGAGACCGATCTCCCTGAAGAATTCCATTATGCGTCTGTATCCTTCGGCACCCGTATTGCTGATGTTGCAGCGTCCGCTTCCCGTCGCGCGTATCTTGCGCCCCGGTTCGGGCATCTTCTCTATTACCAGCACGCTAAGCTCCGGGTCCTTCATCCCCAGCTCTATGGCCGCCGCCAGGCCCGATGCGCCGCCGCCCGCTATTACAACATCCGCTCTTCTGGTTTCTCTGTCCATAGCTTCTCCCGGACTATCTGTCCGTGCTTCCGAATCCGCCGTTGCGCGAGCTGTCAGACTCTGCGCCGTCCGGTACCTCATATCTCACCACGATGCCCTGTGCGAACGGCTTGCCCTCTTCGAGCAGGACCGTCTGATCTGAAGGGTTCACCAGGCTTACGATTATATGTCCTTCGTTATCGGAATCGCAGTAGTCTGCATCTATGACCCCGACCGTATTGGACAGCCTTATGCCGTACCTGAAACCGAGTCCGCTTCTCGGTATCACAAGGAGCACCCTGTCCCTGTCCTCGTCTTTGCTGCAGACCCAGCGCACTCCGGTCGCTATCCTGAAGCTGCTTCCGCCCTCAAAATTGAGGCTGAAAGGCATAAAGAAATCACAGCCCGCAGATGCTGCAGTAGCCTGCTTCGGCAGTTTTATTGCATCATACCATTCCTTCAGTCCGCTTTCAGGAAGTCCCTTGACCCCGCAGTCAGCCTTCCATCTTTCGAACGAGACCTTCTCAAAATGTGACATGTTTTCTCCTAACAGCAGCCTGCTGCTTTTCTGAGTTCATCAGCCTTGTCTGTATCTTCCCACTTGACGCCGAGCGCTGTCCTTCCCATCTGACCGTATGCCGCAAGCTCCCTGTACTGAGGCTTATTGAGCTCCAGCTTCCTTATGATCGCAGCAGGGCGCATGTCGAAGTGATCCTTTACAAGAACGGATAACTGCTCTTCATCGAGCCTGCCCGTACCGAAAGTATCGACGCATACAGATACAGGCTCAGCAACTCCGATCGCATATGCCAGCTGCACCTCGCACTCGCTTGCAAGACCGGCAGCTACGATGTTCTTAGCTATATAGCGCGCCATGTATGCTCCCGAGCGGTCTACCTTTGTAGGGTCCTTGCCTGAGAACGCCCCGCCGCCGTGTGCTGAATGGCCGCCGTAAGTATCAACGATTATCTTGCGTCCGGTCAGTCCGGAGTCACCCATCGGTCCGCCTATAACAAATCTGCCGGTTGGATTTATGTAGTATTTCGTATTCTCATCTATGAGTTCTGCAGGAACCACCGGTGCGATCACATGTGTCAGCATATCCGACCTGAGCTGCCCGAGTGTCACGTCTTCACTGTGCTGGGTCGAAACAACGATGGTATCTATCCTGGTGATCTTTCCGTCATCATATTCTACGGTCACCTGGGTCTTGCCGTCCGGTCTGAGGTAAGGCAGCGTTCCGTTCTTTCTGACCTCAGTCAGCCTCAGCGCAAGCACATGCGCCAGCTTTACGGAAAGCGGCATAAGCTCTTCAGTCTCAGAATTGGCATAGCCGAACATCATTCCCTGATCGCCCGCTCCGATATGCGCAAACTCATCATTCTCAATGCCGCTCTTAGCCTCGAACGACTCGTTGACGCCCATGGCTATGTCCGCCGACTGCTCTTCCATATGTACAATTATGTTGCAGGTATTGCCGTTGAAGCATGCATCATCGCTGTCATAGCCGATATCGCAGATCACCTTTCTTGCGATCGCCTCATAGTCCACATCAAAATTGCCCGAAGCTTCACCGAAAATCATGAGGAAGCCTGTCTTTGCAGCACATTCGCAGGCAACGTGGGCATTAGGATCCTGTGCCAGTATAGCGTCGAGCACGGCATCTGACACCTGATCGCACAGCTTGTCAGGATGGCCTTCAGTAACTGATTCGGAGGTAAATAACTTTTTCATTCTTTTATATATATTCCTTTCATATCAATAAGGCCATAAAAAAAGCTCCCTGCCGCACGCAGAGAGAACCTTATATCCTCATCTGCCGGGGCATGGCCTTCGCCCCGTGGGAATTGGCACCTTCACCTCCGGTGAGGTTGCCGCGGGATCAAAGGGCCCATTCCCTCCCCCGCTCTAAATAAGGACGTATTTATTATATCTCCGCTGTGTGCAAAGTCAAGTGTCATCTGCTATACTTGATGCATGGCTGAACTAAAACTGATACACGGGAAACAATCCGCTAAATACGATCATTTCAGGGAGTTCGACTTCGAAACATGCCGCATCGTATGCACCAGGCTGATGGGAGTCGTAGCGCTTAAAGTGACCTGGCGGAGCAAGGCCGACAGGCGCGAGCGCATGTATCAGGTCATGCATCTCGATTATTCCGAGTACGGCATTGACGAGTATAAGGAATTCATCTGTACTCCGGGCAGCGATGACTTCGCGGATAAGAAAGAGGAGATGAACGCTCTCTGGAACCACTTTGTCTATGTAATGGGCGGCAAAACAGAGAGCATCGATGCAGCCTGCATGCTGAGGCTCATCGAAGACGCGCTGCCTCTTGCTTCGGAAGGCATCTCCCGCGAGTATGATAACGAGGAGAACAGGGAGTTCCGCGCCTATGCCAGGATGCGCCTGGGGCTCATGCAGGACGCGCTCAACTGTGAGGGTATTACGTCGGCAGACTGCAGCACAAGGGATGCGATCGAAACAGCATCGCCTCTCAAGCTGTCTACATATGAGACCATCAACTATTTCATAATGAGGATGGTCGACAGAGACTTTGTCGCTGCTTCATACCTTTCAGTCATGGACATGGATGAGCTGCGCGACTGCG
>JAFVPI010000130.1 GCA_017505405.1 Mogibacterium sp. | reverse complement strand
TCTCCTGCGGCGCTTTTCATACCACTCGACCACCCTCTTCGCGAACCAGTCCAGAGTATCGAAGAATATTTTGCCGGTCGACTGCGGATGCACTTCTGCGTACTGTCTGAACATAAAAGCATCGTAGATGCTCCGGATGATTTCTTCTCCGGAGGCCTCTTTTGTCTCATCCATATAATAACCCTTCAGACGCTCTGTAGGATCGCTGTCCCACGAGCGCTCGGTTTTAGGCGCCGCCCACTCCGCAAGCATCTCATCGCTTATCTCCGGAAGCTTTTCGAGCCACTCCTTTGCCTCATACGCAAACTGTCCGTTTCTTTCGATCATCTCGCGGCACAGCTGCTCTATGTCTTCTCTGCTCATGTCAGACTTAAGTCCGTAAGGACCCGGGTTGTAAATGTCAACGACAGGAGGATCCAGACAGCTTATTCCGGTGATGCGGCAGAACGCGGGCCATGCCAGTTCGTAAGGTGCCTCGTAGGCAGCTTTTTCAAGAGCCCAGTAGTCGGTCTCTCTCATCACCTGCTCGTGCTCAACGAAGTGCCTCTGATAGATCTTATCTTCGATGTAAGCACATCCTATTCCTCCTACGGAATCCGGGACTTCGGACACGCCAAGCGCCTTCATGGCCCACTTGCTCACGTCAGGATTGCCGTAAACAGCCATGTACTCGAGCAGGTATCTGTCCTTGCGCCTGTTCAGCCTGCGGGTATCTGTCCTTATGAAGTCATCTTCCATCCACCGGTCCCAGTTGTCCTCACGGAATATCTTGATCCCTATCATCTGTCATTTCACTCCATTATCACCACAGTTTGAACGGTTTCAGTTTTTTGATATGCCCGGCCATCGTACCTGCCCTGAGGCCCAGCTCAGTTATTCCCGTCTCAAAATAAAGCTGCTGCCAGATATCCCTCGCTTCTTCGAGGTATTTCACTCTCTCATCCCTGTCGACTGACTCAAGCATGCCCATCTTATAGCATGAGACAGCAAGGTCGTCTCTGGCCTGAACATCATCTGATCCTTCAGCGAGTTTTCTGGCTATTCCAAGGTCCAGCTTATAATACCGCTGCGCTCCGGCACTGTCTCCGCGGGCTTCAAAGAGTTCCCCGAGCCTGACATATACAGTGGACAGGTGTCTCAGTATCCTGTCATCCTTGTATATCTCATACAGATCCCGGTCATTGACCTCGGCCTTCATGTACGCTAACTGAGCAGCGTGATAATCACCCTCCGCAGCCAGTTTAGCTGCTTTCTCCATCATTGAATCGGAGTACACGAGTTCTTCAGCGATATCTTTCGCACGGTCCACGCTGTCAGAGTCTGTGTCAGCCGTGGATGCTTCATCTGAGCCCGCGCCTTGTTCTGCCAGTATCTGCCCGATAGCCATCTCTGTCTTCGTCCTGTCCGGGAAGTAATCGTCTATCCCGCGCTCTTCCTGCAGTCTGACATATATATCGTGAGCTTTTTTCATATACTCAAGCCGTGTGCCGGCATCGAGACTCTTCAGAAGTCCCATGCCACTGTATGTCCTGGCAAGATCTGCTAGAGCCTCATCTGTGTCAGTCTTCGCGGCTATCATCTCTGCTATACGAAGGTCTTCTTTAAGATAAGGTTCCGCCTTGTCCCATTCCTCTGCATCAAGGTAAAGACTGTGGAGCTGGCTGCAGGTCACCGACAGGCTTCTCTGCGCCTTTAAGTCGTTTTCATTGTCTGCATATTCCTTCTTGATGCGGTATGCCTCAAGGTAATTCTTCTCGGCCTCGCTTCGATTGCCTGCTGCGGCATATGCGCTTCCGGCCTTGCCGAATTCGGCCGCCAGTGTCATGTGTATCCCGGCATCTTCCGTGCCTGAAGCCAGTTTTGTCAGGAGTTCAAGCGCTTTGCCGTACTCTTTCAATGCTTCTTCAGGTCTGCCCTGTGAGAGCAGGCTGTCGCCAAGCCTCTCGCTGCTGATTGCTCGGCCGTATAGAGTTTCTGCATCCGCTCCTTCTTCGCCGCTCCCGCGCCGGTCATCAAGGATACTGTTTATTTCGGAATAAAGCGAATCTGCCTCTTCGGTATTGCCGAGCTGCTTATTGACATCCGCAAGTCTTCCCAGGCAGTTCACCAGGAAGTGCGTCTTCATCGGGAGTATGTCCTCGTCGTCAGGAAGCAGCCCGATCTCTTTGCGCTGCTCGCGGTACAGGCGCTCTGCTTCCCCCGGCCTGTCTTGCCGGCGTATAACATCTCCGAGCTTCTCATAGCAGCTTATAAGATAGGTCCTGAATGCCGTTCCGTGCAGCATGGTCAGCAGGATGATCTTGCCAAGCTGCCTGCCGTATGTCTTTTCGGCCTCGGCATAGTGCCCCGCTCTGGCGCACAGTTCAGCTCTGGAGTCATAGGCATCGAGCAGCACTACGTCTTTATCGGGATCCATCCCGATGTTCTCTTCAGCAGCATATATGAACTTCGTGTAGCATCTGAGTGCCTTGTTTGGATCACGCGGCACCCCGTCTCCGTTCTCATGCATCTTTGCCATCACGAGGTTCGCCTCCGGCAGGCCTTCTGCCGCCTTCTCAAGCAGCTCTGCCGCTCTTTCGCCGTCTCTCTGCACATCGATGCCGTTTTTGTACGCCAGGCCCATGAAGTACAGATGCTCAGGCCTGTCATCAGGCGTGAGCAGGTCTTTTCTGCCCGCAGTGCCGATCAGTTCATCGCGAAGCATCTGCTCCACCGAAGTTCCGCTGTCCATATCCGCAGGTGTCTTTATGCCAAAATAGTATCTGGAGAACTTCAGGCCTTTGGTCCTGACTGCCTCAAAAGGCGCAACGGGCTTGCCCAGTCTCTTAGCTGCAGGGTACTCTTCCTCTCCCACATAATTGCCGGCTTCCAGCAGATTGGGCGTCACCGTCATCGCAAAGACGTCACAGCCTTCAACAGCTGCGCGGATGGCATCATTGAAGTCTTCGCCCGGTACGAGGAATTCATCGTACCAGATGGCCACGTCACGGCAGAAATCCACTTCGTGTATCCTGCGCATGACCTCATTCGCATACTTCCTGTCCTTTTTGCGATAGCTCATGAATATGCGCGCGGCAAACTCCTCACGTATCTTTCTCTCTGTATCGGCTCCTATCAGAAGCGTATCTATCAGCTTCCTGAGTTTGTCCGTGTAACTGATTGCCGTCTCATCATTCTGGTCCCTTGTCAGGTACTGTATATTACCGAATACTTTCCCGAACAACTCATCCGCCTCGCTCACGAAAGCGATCGGAACGATCGGTATGTTGTGCCTTTGGGCAAAAGGTATCTCGAATTCAGTCGCCCTGCTGCTTTCCGTAAGAAAGCGCCTGGTCACCGGCACT
>JAFVPI010000129.1 GCA_017505405.1 Mogibacterium sp. | reverse complement strand
TTTAGGGTGCTTTGGTATCATATAGGCGTAGCTGAAGGCGATGATCACCATGACAAGCCCGCCCAGTATCATTGCTATCGCAGTGCCCGCAACACCGGAGTTAGGAAGGAACTTCTTGCCCGGGTTTATGAATGAGCCCCAGCCTATGACACATCCGAAGGCTATCGCCCATACATTGGCGGGGCTGAGCTGCTTTTTGAGAGCCGGAGAGCCCGATCCGGCCTGTGTGTGGTTCTGTTTCTTTGACATTATATATCCCCAGTCTTTACTCTTTTACTTTCGCTTTTACTCTATCAATAAATGGAATCAGTATATATGGATCTTACGCCTTTCTTGAACAGCGTATTCCAGACTCCGCCGTTGTTCACAGTATGTACGATTATATACACGTGTTCGCTGTGAAGCAGGCTGATCATCTGGTCGGTGGCCCGCTTCTGGCTTATGGCGACGGTAAGATGGTTTTCACCGCAGAAGTGTGCTATATCCGCAGCAATTTCAGGTGTAAATTCTTCGTCCTGGATCTTGTATATTGCGAATATTCCTTCCTTGAAAGGATATACTTCCATGATCTGTTCGTATTGTTCCTTGCTGAAGAACTGCGGGACTACCTTTTCCATGTAGTCCTGGCGGCCCATTTCAGTCAGAATCCGCAGTATCTCGCGGTATACCTCCACTTCGTTCTCTTCTTTTGTATCGACCAGCAGATACAGCTTTCCGCTGTCCGACAGCATCTTCAGTGCCGTTTCGGCTGTCATGCGCTTATACTTTTTTGAGAACAGATTGTTCAGGAACTTGTCCAGTAACGGTATGCCGGTCTTGAAATCCGTGAAATCGTGAGCACATACCAGTCTGTGATCAGAGGTCCAGGCAAAATCGATCTCAACGCTCGAGACATTGCTCTTCAGAGTCTGCTTAAGAGCCTGGACCGAATTGCTCTTATAAACGGATTTCACTCTGCCTCCGGCATGCGCGACCAGTGAATTCGTTGCCCATGCAGGAGTTGCAGCGGTGATCGTTGTTGTGGCCTTCTTTTTGCATCTTGTGCAGACACGGACCTCTTTTGTGTTGTCAGCAGATACCAGCACATATCTGTGGCCGAGTGCAGCTTCTGCCTTGAAGGTCTTCTTTTTATTCTTTGCGCCGCACCATTTGCATGACTTGTAATAAACAGGCTTTGCCGTACAGGTTGCAGCCTTTTTGCGGTACTTCTTAGCGACCTTGTTCTGGTAGGAGTGCGGGATCTTTTTGATTTTAACTTTTTTTGCAGGTGTGGATTTATCCTTCCTGGCATCTTCCAGAGTAAGGAACAGTTTGCCGCAATCTGTGCACTCGTAATGTGCCTGCCAGCCGTTTTTTTTGCATGTAGGCTCAATTCTCTCATATTTTATGAGAGAATGATCGTTTACATAAATCACTTTTGCCTTGGCCATGGCCGCACCGGCTGAGGATGACACGATGACCAGAGTCAGGCTGATCAATGCAAACAGCCGGAAATGCCTTTTCAGCCTGGAGGGATATTTGTTTGTATTCTGTTGAATCCTCATCATCCGGCTCCCCCTTACAGTTTTAGTGCTTAACAGGCACGGTTATATTGTATTCGTGCAGGGCTTCCTCAAATACAACGAAGAAGTCCTTTACATCCTCTTCATTTATGGCACCCAGTGAGCAGAGTCTGAACATTCCCTTGCCCTCGACCTTGCCCGGGTAAATAGTGAAGCCTCTCTCATAGCAGTAGTCATGCACCTTCTCGAAATCCCAGTTAGGGTCGTCAGGGTAGAGGACCGCGACTACGAGTCCCGACTGTATCTCTTTAGGAATGAAGAGACTGAAACCGAGTCTTTCGATACCTTCGTGTATGGCCTCAAAGACTGCAGTGTGCCTTGCCCACTTGGCTTCCTCGCCCTCAGCCCAGTACTCTTTAAGAGCCTGCTTTGTTGCGTATATCGTCTGCACAGGCGGAGTGAAGTGCATCTGCCCGGTACGTTCGAAATAGTCATACTGCAGCCAGAGGTTGCAGTAATAAGATCTCTTAGGATAATCCTTTGACGCCTCGATTATATCTTTGCGGCCGACCACGAACGAGAGTCCGGTCATGGACATGAGTCCCTTCTGAGCCGAAGCCATGCAGAAGTCTATGTTGTCTGCCGCTATGTCGATAGGGCGCATCGCGTAAGTCGAAGTCGTGTCAACGGTAAAGATCGCTCCGTACTTGTGCGCCAGAGCGCCGATCTCACGGATAGGATTCAGCAGTCCGGTGCCTGTCTCGTTGTGAGCGGTATGCACCAGCGCTATATCCGGATTCTCCTGAAGTACCTTCTCAACGGCGGCAAGATCAGGAAGTGCATTGACAGGGGACTTTAGGTTGATATATGGAAGTCCGTAAAAATCGCATATCTCAGCTGCTCTTGAGCTGTAAGCTCCGTCGTTCACGATCAGGGCTGTTTTGCCTTCCGGGAGCAGGGAGTTGATGCACGCATCTATGTTGATCGTGCCCGACCCGCAGAACAGCACTGCTGTATATACATCAGGGTCGCCATGCACTATCTTTACCAGATCGGCCTGGATGTCTTTCATTACCTGCCCGAATTCCTTTTCTCTCGGGCAGATGTCCGGAACGATCTGAGCAAGTTTTACTGTATCCGTTGTTGTGGCAGGACCCGGGTTGAGAAGGACATTCCTTCTGCAGCCGAGAGCCTCCATGATATCTTTAGTTTCCATTAATAATTGCTTTCCTTAATTACTGTTTCCTGTGCATCTTTATGACAGGACGGGTTTATGTGCTATTTCTGCCTGACGATGTTTCTGTACATTGCAGCGAGTTGATCCTTGTCGAAAGCCACAGGATTGTTAGAGAGCCTCTGCACATTGACTGAGCCGGCCAGGATCTCTATGTCTCGTTCCGCGTCTTCTGAAACAGGGCAGTCCATGCCAAGTTCGCCTAAAACCGCCACGAACTCATCGCGGGTGATGCCAGGCACAACGTCCTTTCCCATAGCCGCTTCGATGTGCTTCCACACTTCAGGCAGACAGATGGCTGCCGCGTGTCCGTGCTGGAACCCGTACAGGCTGGTTATCTTGTAGCACATAGCGTGCGCTGCAGTCGTAGTCGATATGTTGATGGCCTGGCCCGCCAGATTGGCGGCTTCCATCATGCCTTCATTGCCCTCGTCTTCGTTTGCGAGGTATGCATCCTTGTGCCTGAGGATAAGCTCTATGGCCTGCTCCGCGTAGGAGCGGCTCTCAGGTGTTGCCTTCTTTGCCCAGTGAGACTCTATGGCATGGCACAGCGCGTCGAGCATCGTCGCCTTCCTTGTATATTCAGGAACGTTCTTAAGCGTAGACGCCTCAAGTATGGCGATATCCGGAAGCAGCTCAGGTGCTGCGACGGAAAGCTTGTTTCCGTTCTCATAGACAACAGCGAAATGTGTAGACTCACTGCCGGTCCCTGAGGTAGTAGGGATGGCGATCAGCGGAGCGTCCGATCCGCTGTAGTGCTTGATGCACTTTGCAACGTCGATAGGGCTTCCGCCTCCGACAGCCAGGAAGGTATCGCATCCCGAAGCCTTGAACGCTTCGACTCCGGCCATGACCTCCTCCATTTTAGGATTAGGGGTAAAGCCGCCGAATCTTACGGGATCCAGCGACTTTATGTATTCAGATATTCCGAGCCTGTCAAATGAGCCCCTGCAAACGAGGAACAGTCTGCGGCCTTCAAGCAGGCTCCTGTTGTTTTCAAAACCTTTATAAACCAATTTACATCTCCAAATATACGGAACGCGGCCGGGGCGGATTCCCCGGCCGGGTCTCGGTTAGTCTTCAGTAGGTATAAGTCTGATGATATCCTTGAACGGCATCAGCATCTTGTCGCATTCCTCGGCTCTGTGGCATTCGAGTATGGTCCTTGCGGCTTCCTGAATGGCAGGTACGGTCGCTCTCATCAGCTGGTTAGCGTAGATGATGATGTTGGCTCCGCGCTCTTTCCACTCTTCCTCGGTGATCGAGTTGAAGGATGTAGGTACAAGTACGATAGGAGTCGTCTTGTCTTTCTCCCTGAACTTTTCGATGAACTCCTGGATCTCGCTAGGATCCTTCCTTCTGCTGTGGATCATGATGGCATCTGCGCCTGCGCCTGCGAAGGCGAAAGCTCTTTCAAGAGCATCGTCCATTCCTCTTTCAAGAATGAGAGATTCGATCCTTGCGCAGATCATGAATTCCTTTGTTCTCTGAGCGTTCTTTCCTGCTCTGATCTTAGCGCAGAAGTTCTCGATGCTGTCCTGGGTCTGCTTGACCTCGGTACCGAAGAGGGAATTCTTCTTGAGACCGGTCTTGTCCTCGATGATGACCATCGAAACGCCGAGTCTCTCGAGCGATCTTACGGTATATACGAAGTGTTCTGTCTTTCCGCCGGTGTCTCCGTCGAAGATGATCGGCTTTGTTGTGACCTCGGTGATGTCCTCGATCGTGCGGAATCTCGATGTCATGTCTACGAGCTCGATGTCAGGCTTACCCTTGGCTGTCGAATCGCAGAGTGAGGATACCCACATCGCGTCGTACTGCCTTGCGCCGCCGTCCTGATATACCACTGTGTTCTCAACCACGAGACCGGTGAGTCCGTCGTGAGCTTCCATCGCAGTGATGAGGCCCTTTGCAGCGAGCATCTTTCTGAGTCTGCCGCGGCGTATATCAGGCATCGACAGCTCTGCTCTTGTCCTCGACTCAAGATCCTTGTACTTGTCATCAGAGCTGTAAGGATATTCGACCAGTTTTCCGCCGTACGAAGCCAGGATGGATACGACCTCATCCCTGATCGGCTTCTGGAATCCGCTCTGCCAGTCATCGCCGTGTACAACATAATTAGGATGCAGTTCGTTGAGAACCTTTGCGTATGAGAGGGTATCCTGCTCGATGACCCTGTCGACACCGCTGATGTTTTCGAAAAGGCTCTTTCTTTCCTCGTAAGGCATGAGAGGGAACCTCTTGTAGGATGCGATGACCTCGTCTGTGAGGACGCCGATGACCAGTCTGCCGAGCTTGGCGGCTTTCTTGATGATCGAGATATGTCCGCTGTGGAGCATGTCTGTGGAGAAGCACATGTATACCGTGCGGTTCTCTATCTCCGAGAGCTTTGCCTTTACGACAGCGAGATCCTCAGGAGTGTCGATCTCCGTGCAGAGTCTCTCCCGCACATCGTAAGCGTCGATGCTGCACTTGTCTGTCACTTCATTGAGGGCGTTCTCGGCATATACGCCGGTGTTGCCTGCCTCGCAGAACGCACAGATCTTATCCAGCCATACCTTCCAGTCCTCTCTGTTCAGCTTATACAGAGCCTGGGCTTCCATTGCGGAATCGAAGAACTCGATGCCGACTGCCTTGACCTTGCCGCCCTTTACTACAGCCTTGAAATCCTTGTCAGGGAGAGGTGTAGTGGAGCTGACCTTCATGCAGCTGCCTTCTGTCGCCAGGATATCTTCGAGTACGGATGACTCGAATACGAGGTCACCGTGCATGAGCACGATGTCATCGTCGAGATAATCTCTTGCGCAGTAGATGGAATAGATATAGTTGGTTTCCGCGTAGAGCGGATTGTTTACGAATGTAAGTTTTACAGGATAGTCGAGCTCCTTGCAGTAATTGACAAGAACGGAGTCGAAATAGCCTGTTGTCATAACGACTTCCTTTATGCCTGCTTCCGAGAGCAGTCTCAGCTGTCTGCTCAGTATGGTCTCTTTTGCCGAGATCTCGGTCATGCACTTTGGGTGCTCCGATGTAAGGACTCCCATTCTGTGCCCGAGTCCCGAATTAAGGATCAATGCTTTCATGTATTTTTGCCTCCAAATAGTTAATCACAGTTATAGTTATTATAATTCCCGCAGGGCATATCAGTCAATCTGAACGCCTCAAAAACAGCCATTTTTCACTATATTGGGCGTTAAGAAGTGCATGACCACAACATCTCCGATTATTTACCCTGATTTGCAAAAAAAGAGGTGCGGAAGAGTCCGCGGAAGGTGAATGCAAGCTTAATAAATTTAAATATTGGTTGAAGGTCTGCAAGACCTGTTGATAAACTTTTTCTACTCAAATAGTGTGGGGAAGGAGGTCATTTATGTCTGCAGAATACATACGGCAAAGGAGAATATTCCGCATTGCGGTCATATTACTTATGACGGTGGCTCTTTTTTGCATTTGCCGCGATAATTCGTATGCAGCATCCTCCGCACCTACAGCAAAAGGCCAGGTAAATGCGAAAAGCGGAATATACCTGAAAGCAAAGGCATCGAGTTCCTCAAAGAAGGTAGTGAAGGTCAAGAATGATGCCAGCCTTACTATTCTTAAGGAAGTTTACCTTAAGAGCAACAAAACCAGTGCAAAGTATAAGTGGTACTATGTAAAGAACTCGTCCGGGAAAAAGGGATATATCCCGGCAAGCAAGGTAGATAATGTAAAATACTCGGTCGTAGACGGGGTAACCACTGACGCGCTCAACTACAGGGTCGGCCCGGACACAAAGATGAAGAGGGTAGGGACCCTTAAAGACAACAGCGATCTGGATGTTGTGCTTGAAGCAAATGTCAAGGGCAAGAAGACAATGTGGTACAAGATAAAGAAGGACAAAAAGTACTACTATGTCTGTTCTGAATGGGCAGAGCTCGAAGAGAAACCTGCCAAAACAACAACGACCAAGACAAACACAACGACAAAATCGACTACTACAGCTGCATCGACAAAGACAACTACAACGACTGCAGCAACCACAACGACTAAAACGAATACAACAACTACTGCAGCAAAAACGGACACGACTTCCAAAACAACTACAACGACTGCAGCAACCACAACTAAAACAAACACAACTACAGCTGCTGCAACAACCAAGCCAGCCGCGACAGCAGCTCCTACCTTTGAGGTGAAGGATCTGACATATCCGGAAACTCTGCTTGAGAAGATGCCGTTTGTTCTCAGAGGTACAATAACCTGTTCACAGACGATAACGAGTGCAAAATTTGGCATCCTGAATTCTGTCGGCAAATGGATCGCTACAGAAGAGGCGACTGTCGGCGCCAATGAATTCAAAATATCGAGTATTGACAAGAATATCAAATTCGGAAAACTTGAACCTGGTCAGTATACCTATGTCGGATACGTGAAAGTAAACGGTAAGGAATACCAGCAGGTCAAGAAGGCATTCACTGTCAAGAAGGGCACGTCATCGCAGAAGCTTGCCGCAACGGCGATACAGCTTGCATGGCCGTATGGTACTGAGAAGAGCGTTTACGGAAGCCAGCCTACCGATGCATATGCGGCGGCTCTCGATCAGGTATATAAGAATCACAACTCATGGGGCAAAGGTCCGAATACCGGCGCATCGTGTGATGTGTTCATCGGAACGGTATGCAGATTCAGCGGAGTTGATTCTGATGTTCCTAGAACGTTGAAAGAAATATGGAAATACTTTGAGGGTAATCCGGACAAATGGGTAAGGGTGCCGTACACGGGCGATGAGTCCCAGCTTCAGAGCGGAGACATATTCATCTTCGATCCTAATACAACCAGCAGGCACATATGCATGTACCTGAAGATAGACGGTACGACCTATTGCGCTGAAGCATCGTATCCAAGAGCGCTTTACGGATTCATCAATAAAGCGACTACGAAGTTCTTTTCGACCAGTAAGGAGATCTTCGTATACAGACCTCTTTCATAAAAAGAGGCGGGCTTACAAATACTAAACAAGTTCATAAACACAGATCCGGAGTCTTATGGCTCCGGTCTTTTGTTTGCACTGCAACTCTGTGAAGGAAAAACCATAGATAAGGCTCTTGGGTTAATGGTATAATTGAATGAACTATTGCGTAATCAGAGCAGCTGGAGTATTCGGAGATAATGGACGGAAAAGAAAAAGTATTGCTTAAGCTTATAGAAGAGCTGCACGGGTTCTGTAAGGAGAATGGGATACTGTACTATCTTGCAGAAACGGAGAAAACAGCCTGGTCGGCATCTCTCATGATGGATGCCGAAAACATCCGCAAATTCCTGGGTTCATTCAGGTGCCCGGCTGAAGGAAGGGCGCTCGAGTGGGCAGGCACAAACCACTCGTTTTCAGGCGACTCTATCAAATATGTGGATACGGATACCCTGTTCTATACGCAGGGAAGGCTGATCAGGGAGATCAATCTCGGGATGTTCGTGTCGATAAAGCCGCTCAGCAAGAGCAGCAGCAAGCTTGCTAAGCTTGACAGGTATCATAAGCATCTCGATTTTGGCGGAAGCGAGAAACGTTCAGCTTTCCTGAATAAAGCTGCATCAAAAGTCTATTCTTCGAAAGTCGCAAAGACTAAGGGAAAACTGAAGAAGAAAGAAATAGCAGAAACAAGCATCTACGGAACACCTGTCTATGTGCGAAAGAGTTCTGCATTTGCAGAAACACCGGATGCAGCATGGGACAGGCTTATCGTGCGCAAGAAGAACAACGATGAGTTCATGTGCGACGAGACCATATCCTTCAGGGATCTCGGTCTTGAAGAGGACAGAAAGGCCCTTGCAAGATATGAGAGAAAGATCGCGAAACCGCGCATAGATCTGAAACGCGGCGAAGCGCTGCAGAACGAATGCGTGCAGGTATCGACGGCCAGCTTCTGCCGTTTCTGCGTGGCTACGGATCTTTTGCAGAAATACAGCTATGAAGAGATCGCATCGCTTGGCGCAGAACCGGGTGAGGTGAAGGACGCGCTCGATACATATATCGGAAGAGCCGTTAAGCTGAGAAAAAAGAATTACTCGGCATACATCGGGGATGAGTTCACCAAGGTGATCAACAAACTTTACCCTGAGATCGATACGGATGATCTCTATGCCTTTACGCCTGACCTTTACAAGGAAGGCATAAAGCTGCATGACTATAAAGGGAATCTTATCGGTGTGTACGGAGGCCGTAAGGGCGGCAGCGATATGACCGGCAAGGCAGGAGTGAACGGAGGCAGCGATGAGCACTAAATTACAGGGAATACTCAAACAGCTGCTTTTCGAGATAGATGAGATCTGCAGACAGCACAACATACGCTACTACATCTGGGGCGGCACATGCATCGGCCAGCTCCGTCACGGCGGATTCATACCATGGGATGACGATATCGACATCGTTATGCCCAGGAAGGACTACGACAAGCTCGAGGCGGTCATCGGCGAGTGCATGCCTGAGGGAAGAGACCTCATCAGCTCTTTCAGATATCCGAGCTATACCAACCCGATCCCGAGGTACATGGATCTCAACACCACCGCTCTCAGGAGCGGACGCCTCGGAGACGGCACATTCTGCGGCGAATGCATCGAAATATTCGTTCTGGATCCTATGCCGAGAGACCCGGCAGAGCAGGACGAATGGAAGAAACTCATGTACGTTTACTGCGAAGTCCTCTGCACAGCCTGGGTACAGTCAAGGCGCAGGATGAGAAAGGATTTCGTCGACGTAAAACTGTATGAGAAATACAGAAAGAAGATGGATAAGGACGGCCGCGCAGCCGTTCTGAAGGAGCTCGAGGACAAGCTGTTCAGCGTCGAAGAAGAGGATTCGGACACATACTGCCTTAGGTGGATGCCGCGCAGTCTCTATGAGATACCTATCCACTGCTACGGGACTCCTCAGGATGTCATCTACGAAGGCATGACTGTCATGGGTCCGGAGAGGCCGCGCGAGATGCTGCAGCTGTACATCGGTCATTCGTGGAGGAACCTGCTCCCGCCTGAGGCAAGGGACGCTCACCCGACGCGGATCAACCATGATCTGGCTGCCGGCAACTGCGAGCGCGAATACCTGCAGCTGATGAGCACCGAAGAGATGGCAGAGGCCATGCAAGGTTACAAGGACCTGTCCATGAATTATTACAGGATCCGCCATGCCCACTATATCGACAGGGCAAGACCTGCCATGCGCTATGTTATGGCGGTCTCGCGCAAAAGAGCGGAAGAAGCAGGCCTTGATGAGCTGCGTAACAATGATAAAAAGGCACTCGCGGTCTTCAGCGAGTTCATAAGACAGCAGAGGGATTCGCTCTTCAAGTTCAACGACCTTGCGATACCGCTGGATGACGAGCTTCTGGACATCTGCGTCACTGCGATGTTCAACGAGGCCATGATACAGCAGGTGTTCGACATACTCCATGTAAAGCACAAGAGCATTGTGAAGGGATCGCCGAACGCGGTCACCGGCGGAGAGCCGCTCAAGATGACAGAGACGCAGGAGGCCATATACAGGGCTGCGAAGGATTTCCTCAAGATGGTAGTCCACATGGATGAAGGCGAGTTCGATGAGGCGCGAGCGATCTGCGACGCGTATGAAAAGACATATCCGGACCACAGGTGGATACACAGGTGCAAAACCGATCTCGCATGCGAAGAAGCTAAACGTTCCGGGGACTGGAAAGCGGTGACCGAAACTGCTGAAAAGGGACTTTCACTGTATCCGGACGATGACATAATGAATAAACGCCATGCCGACGCTCTTCTCAATACGGGGAAGAAGGCAGAGGCGGAAGAGATATATCACAGGGTATCGAGACAAAGCATCAACGGGCTGCTGCTCAGGGAGATGAAGGAGTACGGCATAGAAGAAGCCGCTCTTAAGCTCGATGCCAAAGTGTGGGAGTTTTAGTAAATGGAAAGTATCAGAATGATAATCGACGAGCATAAACTGCTCGGCAATCAGATATTCAAACTGGCGAAATCTGATCTCATAAAGACCTACAGGGCTTCGGCCCTGGGCTGGGCGTGGGCTCTGGTGAAGCCGGCCGTGAGGATATTCGTATTCTGGTTTGCGTTCTCAGTAGGTATGAGAGCGGGCAAGCCGGTCGAGGGCTATCCTTACATACTCTGGCTCATGGCGGGATTCCTGCCGTGGTTCTACATGCAGGACATGCTCAACGGAGGCGCCGGGTGCATACGTAAAAACAAGCATCTGGTAACGAAGATGAAATTCCCGGTGTCGGTAATACCTACATTCGTGAGTTTTTCACATCTGTATATCCACTGGGTGCTGCTGGCGATCAACATATTGATCTTTGTGCTGGCGGGGCACTTACCGGACATCTATTATCTGCAGATCCCGTTCTACATGCTGCTCATGTTCCTGTTTTTCACGATATGGGCTCTCTTCGCCGGGCTGCTGTCCGCCATAAGCAAGGACTTCCAGAACCTGGTCAAATCCATTACAACGGCTATCTTCTGGATGTCGGGCGTAATGTACAACGTAGACAAGATCCACAACAGGGCTGCCAGGATACTGCTCAAGTTCAACCCTATAACCGTTATATCCAGCGGATACAGAAAGGTGTTCATCTACAAGGAGTGGTTCTGGGAGGATCCTGTAGAGCTCGGATGCTTCTTCGTTACTTTCACGGTGTTCGTGCTTCTGGCACTCTGGGCTTACCGCAGACTGCGTAAGGAAGTGCCTGATGTACTGTAAGGAGGCAAGATGGCCACAGAAAAAGATGTCGTGATCAGATTCGATCACGTTACAAAGCAATACAAATTATATAAGAATGATAAGGCGAGATTCAGAGGCCTGTTCTTCAAGAACATTCCGTACAAGGTCAATAAGGCCTCCAATGATCTTTGCTTCACGATCAGAAAGGGAGATGCGGTCTCGTTCATCGGAAGGAACGGCGCAGGCAAGTCCACCATCCTCAAGATGATAACCGGAGTCACATATCCTACTTCCGGCACTGTTGAGGTGAACGGAAAGATCAGCGCCCTGCTTGAGCTGAGCGCAGGCTTCGACTCAAACTTCACCGGCCGCGAGAACATCCACCTCAAGTGTGAGCTCATGGGGTTCACCAAAGAGGAGATAGAGCAGATGGAGCCGGGGATCATAGAATTCGCGGACATCGGAGACTATATCGATCAGCCGCTCAGGTCGTACTCGAGCGGTATGAAAGCGAGACTCGGCTTTGCTATCTGCGTGAGCGTAAAGCCGGATATCCTGATCATCGACGAGGCTCTCAGCGTCGGAGACAGGAGATTCAGGAAGAAGTGCACACAGAGGGTGAGAGAGATAATGGCATCCGAAGATGTAACCCTTCTGTTCGTTACACATTCACTTGATGCCGCGATGGACTTCTGTAAGAGAGGCATTGTTCTCGAAAAGGGCACCATCCTCTTCGACGGTGATATAGACGAGGCCATAGCCTTCTACGATGCGAGGAACTGACCTGTGACAGCACTGATCAAGCTATTCAAAGCAATACTGAATCTGATATATAAGCTCATCTGCCCTAAGGAGACCAAAAAGAAGGTGCTCTTCATGAGCAGGGAGGCAAACGAGCCTTCCGTGGACTACAGTCTTCTGAGGGACTGCATCGGCAGAAAGCATCCGGAGTATAAGATCGTGATGCTCTGCAGGCGCATGGTGCCGGGGCGCAAGGGGGCCATCCCTTATCTGTTCCACATACTGAAGCAGACGACAGAGATGGCGTCATCAAGGATAGTCATCCTGGATACATATAACATACCTGCCAGCATGCTCAGGCACAGGAAAGGGCAGAAGATCGTGCAGATATGGCATTCCATAGGCACGATGAAGAAGAACAGCTACAGCATCCTGGACCAGCCTGAGGGAAGGTCATCGAAGATCGCCTATGCAATGGACATGCATAAAAACTACGATCTGATCTTCTGCGCGGGCAGGGGCTACAGGGACTATCTGGCGGAGAGCTTCAACTATCCGCCTGAAGCGCTGACTGTGATGCCTCTTCCGAGAGTGGATATACTGCGTGACAGGGAGCATCAGGAGAAGCTCAGGAGTGAGGTCCTGAAGAAGTACCCGGAGCTTGCGGACGGCAAGGTGATCGTCTATGCTCCTACATTCAGGCAGAGGGATGACGAGCAGGAGCCTTTCCGCAAGGCCGTTCAGGAGCTGCGTGAAGCCGTGGCTGCATACGGCGGCAAGTATAAACTGGTCGTAAAGGCTCACCCTATATCGCCTATTGAATCAGACTGCTCCGGATACTCCACCATGGACATGCTTTCGGTGGCGGACTACTTCATCAGCGATTACAGCTGCTCTATCTACGAGGCCGGAGTCGTGGGGATACCGTTCTTCTTCTACGCGTATGACTATGAGGATTACATGTCGAGAAGAAGCGTATACATAGACTACCCGGGGGACCTTCCGGGAGGCATGCACAGGGATGCCGTATCGATACTGAGGATCATCGACAGCGGCAGTTTTGACCGCGAGGAGATGAAGGCGTTCATAGACAAGTATGTCGAACTGCCTGAAGGTTCAGCGACAGAAGAGATGGTAAAGATCATCTTTGACGGAATGGAGAAATAAATTGGATACAAAAGCAATACTGCATAATCTGAGAACAAAAGGCCTGAGGAAGACCCTGAACATAGCCCGCGACAGAAGAGAGCAGCCCGCCGGACCGGATCCGCGCGTGGTGCAGGCTGAGCTGTTCCTCGCGATGATGGACACGGGCATCGCACAGCTTGACAGTGCGGAGAACAAGGCCGAGAGAAAGAAGCTCTCCGCTCTCCTCAAAGCACAGGAAGAGGCTTTCACCGAGAAGGAGCCTGCTGCGGCGAAGATCTACCGCAAAAATCTGAAGACCAGGACTCTGAAAGAGCAGATCCCTGCCATCTATGCTGAGGAGTCGAAGAAGCCTGTACAGGACAAGGTCATCTTCATGGAGAACGGCGGCTCGCCGTCGCCTACCGGTTATCATCTGTCCAAGGAGATCAAGAAGCAGGGCAAGTACAAGGTGGTATATAAAGGCCTGCATATAAGGGCGGTCTCTGATGCCGAGTACTATCACAACGCGCTCGGATACGTAAAGGAGCTCGCGACTGCGAAGGCAGTCTTCCTGTCAACAGCCAATGACATACTGAGCCAGTTCGATCTGAGACCTGAGACCAAGGTGATACAGCTCTGGCATGGAGTCGGAATGTTCAAGAAGGTCGGATACAGCACGGTAGACAACCACAACTTCGGCAAGAGCGCAAAGGACAGGGAAGAGTACAATCAGTACAGAAACTACACGGCCGTGACTGTTGCGGGCGAAGAGCAGATCTGGACTTTCGAAGATGCCTTCAGGATCCCGCGCGAGAGCGGTGTCTACAGGCCGATCGGGATCGCCCGCACAGATGTCTTCTTCTGGCCTGAGTATTACAACGAGCAGATGGAGATGCTTTACGAGGCATATCCTCAGATAAAGGGAAAGAAGCTCATACTCTATGCTCCTACATTCAGGGGATCAGTATCGAAGGCGAAGGCGCCTGATCAGCTCGACATAAGAGCGATGGCAGAAGCGCTGTCCGATGAGTACGTGCTCCTCATAAAGCATCACGGGCTCTGCAAGGAGCGTCCGCCTATCCCTGAAGATCTGAAGAATGTATTCGCGTTCGACATGAACTCGGTGAAGGTGCTGACCATTGAGGGACTGCTTGCAATAGCTGACATCCTCATAACAGATTACTCATCAGTCGGATTTGAATTCGCGATCCGCGAGAAACCTATCGTGTTCTTCGCTTATGACATTGAAGACTACATCGACAAGCGCGGAATGTACTACGATTACGAAGACATCACACCGGGCCCTGTATGCAGGACGACTGAAGAGATAAACGATTATATTGCCAACATAGATGAGCGCTTCGACCATGACGCGGTGAAGGCGTTCAGGGAAAAATACGTCAACGCTTGTGACGGACACGCTATCGAGAGAACCATAGCACTGCTGGAGGAATAGATGAGTATCAACAGCATCCGCAGAATGATCAGACAGGAAAGAGAAACCAATCTTGTAACTGACCATACTACCGACGACTATCAGGTGACTGCCCTCGAATGGGAGAGGATATTCCTGAAATTCACTGTCGAGACCGCCAGGGACGAAGAGGTCAGCTTTGGCCTTCGCCATTTCAACCGTAAAAGGCGCAGACCTAAAAAAGGCGAGCGCTACAGCCAGATAATCGACATGCCGGTGTTCGGCGAGGTGCCGATCAAACCGGAAAGCGTTGAGAGGGCAGACGGAAAAACAAAGTATCACTTCGTGCTGAACATCACCGCCGTCGACGGAAATGCATTCCTTGACAACGGCAAGTGGCAGGTCCAGGCAAACGTTCCTGGAGAAGAGCCTTTCACATGCTCGGTCTCATACGACCTGGCGTATCTGCTCGACGATAAGTCCCGCATCTACAAATACGATGACGGCAAGTACGCTTACAACGTTTCGTTCGGAACATACTCTGTTGACGGCAAGACGCTGAGTCTGATGATAAGCTCGTACTTTCTGATCGAGAACGACGACTGGCAGCGCCGCAGGTACGTGCAGGAGGCTACCACTCTGAGGGGCAAGTTCGACAGGATGCACCAGTATGCAGTCATCGAAGGGATGCGCGCCTACTATGCTATAGTAGAGAAGCTGTCGCCGAAGAAGGGCGACAAGATCATGTTCATGACCGAGACCAAGCCTTACCTCTGGGGCAACCTCAAGTACATCGATGACAGGATGAAGGCCCGCGGGCTCGACAAGGAGTTCAAGGTCACATATTCGCTGCGCAATGCGGTCGGTACGCACAAGAGCGCTCTCTCGTGGGCAGGACTGATCACAAAGATCGCGAAGCAGGATTACATTTTCGTCGACGATTATGTGCCGGTGTTCGGATTCCTCGAGCTGGCGGACAGGACCAAGCTGATACAAGTATGGCACGCAGGCGAGGGCTTCAAGGCGGTAGGATACTGCAGATTCGGAAAGGCCGGTACGCCGTTCCCTGTCGGATCGTGCCATAAGCAGTACGATTATGCGATCACGGGCTCCGAGAGGCTCGTTCACGTATACAGCGAGGTGTTCGGACTGCCTGAAGAGAACTTCCTGCCGGTCGGCATGGCGAGACTCGACGGATTCCTCGATCCTGACAAGATCGCAGCATTCCGCAAGGAGTTCTACGCAGAATACCCTCAGTTTGAGGGCAAAAAGATCATACTCTTTGCTCCTACCTTCAGGGGCACCGGCCAGAAGGTCGCGTTCTATGAGTATGAGCGCCTCGACATGAAGCGCATTTACGACTTCTGCGGCGACGAGTATGTATGGGTGTTCAAGATGCATCCGTTCGTAACGGACAAGCCGCCTATCCCGAAGGAGTACTCCGACAGGATATTCGATCTCTCGTCGTTCGAGAACATCAACGATCTCTATTATGTGACTGAGATCATGATCACGGACTACTCGTCGGCATACTTCGAGTTTGCGCTGATGGAGAAGCCGGTGCTGTTCTTCACATACGACAGAGAGTGCTACGAGCTCACCAGAGGAGTGCATAAATCCGTAAAGGATGACGCTCCGGGCAAGGTCTGCGACAGCTTCGACGAGCTGATGGAGGCTCTCAAGAACAAGGATTACGACTACGAAAAGACCGAGGCGTTCAGAGAGGCCAACTTCAGCAATTACGACGGTCAGGCAGCTGACAAGATAATCGATACCATACTTCTGGGCAAATAGACGGAGGATATGTAATGAGCAAAAACATAGCAGTTATTTTCGCAGGAGGAAGCGGCGTTCGAATGGGCGCAGGCAAGCCTAAGCAGTTCCTGGAGATCGACGGAAGACCGATCATCATCTACACACTGGACATCTTCGAGGACCATCCGCTGATCGACGAGATCTATATCGCGTGCAAAGAAGACTATATCGGAAAGATGGAAAAGCTCGTTAAGCGCTACGGCATCTCAAAAGTGAAGGCGATAGTGCCGGGCGGCACAACTGCACTCGGCTCGCAGTACAACGGACTTATTGCGGCAAAAGCAGAGAATGAAGATGACGCCATAGTGCTCATACATGACGGCGTAAGACCGTGCATCAACGAAAGTCTGATCAATGATGTAATAGAGATGACAAAGAAGAAAGGCGCGATCGCGACCTGTACTCCTATGTTTGAGACTCCGGTGCTGAGCATAGGCGGAGAGATAGTAGAGGATTCGCCTAAGAGGTCGCACTGCTACACCGCTCAGGCTCCGCAGTGCTTCAGGCTCGGAGACATACTCGAAGCACACGAAAAGGTCAGAGGAGATAACCCTGAGTATGTTGACATAGTCGACAGCTGCACTCTGCTCAGAAGCATAGGCCGTGATGTTGCCATATTAAAAGGCCCTCGCAGCAACATAAAAGTTACCACACCTGAGGATCTTTACATCTTCAAAGCCATGCTCGAGTACAAGAGGAACAAGGATAACCTCGGCTAATCACTGGCCGGGATATCCGCTGACCGTGATATCCGCTATCTATTATTTCAGAGTGTGCAACCACACGATTCGTGCCCTCGCTGACCGTCATCTTTGGTGCCCAGCCGAGGGCTTTTATATTGGCTCGGTATTTTCCCTGAAACCTTGTTTTACGGGCAGAAGGAATAAAGATTTTACCCTTGAAGGCTAATTTGACTGCAAGAAGGAAAATTTGATTTCTTTAAAAAGTCGTAAAAGCGCATGAAAGAGGCGATTTTGTATATTGTTACTTGAGCATGAATAGTTATCAGGCCGGATCACGAGGATCTGCATTGCGGTGCTGGATGTTCTCGGAAAGTGTTGCCTGAGAATGCGATTTGGCGGCTGAAAAGTTTTACCTGATCATTAGTTTTCTAGAATAAGGATAAAAATTTTTATCCTTCATGGTCGATATCGATATTAAAAGGAAAATCAGATGATTGTATAATATACATTAGATATATCTAACGGCCGGGGACTCCGGTGAGTAGAGAAGGAGAGGGAGCAATGAAAAAGAAAATACGTCGATTCATAGCAATGCTTGCAGCATTCTGCATTGCATTTACGGGGATGCCGCTTATGGCCGGTTCTCTTGATGCGCATGCTGCAAGCAAATTTTCAATAAAGACGGCTGAAGCCGTCAGCTCGAGCGCCGTAAAGCTGACCTGGAAGAAGTATAAGAAATCCAACACCTATGAGGTGTACAGGGACGGCGAGCTCGTGGAGAGACTGAGCAAGACGGCCTTCACGGATGAAGGCCTGGAGGCCTCAACAGAATATGTATATAAGGTAAAAGCTCTTCAGAAGTACACCAAAAAGCAGAAGCAGTATTTCAACAAGAAGACAGGAGAATGGCAGACAAAGAAGCCTGCTAAGAAGTACAGAGGCAAAAGCAAAACTGTAAAACTGATCAAGTACAAAACCCTTGGTACTTCGAAAGCGAAGCATGTAACAACCAAGGCTGCTGAAATCTTATATGATGATACGGACAAGGATCAGGATACCGGCGGAACTTATGTTAAGGTGTACGCACTTACCGGTATCAAGCACAGAACGATCTGGTCTGAGTGTTCGGGCAGAGAAGACCAGCCGGATGATGTATATACAGCAAGTTTGCAATACAACAATAACGGTTTCCTGAAAAAGTACGCAAGTAATGCCGATTCAGAAAAGTTTGGCCAAAACGTCGCAGGAACTGAGTCGTACGCGTATAACGGAAGCCATGTCAGGGAAATGTTAAAAACCGGCACCTGGGGGGAATATACAGTTTATGACTATGAGAATGGCAAGCTGAAGAG
>JAFVPI010000128.1 GCA_017505405.1 Mogibacterium sp. | reverse complement strand
GTACGTGCAGCAAATGTGCCGTCAGGACGCATCCACGATGTTATGTGGTACTTGATGGCATGCCTTATGCGGTTGCAGATGAACGTCTCTTCGCGAGGCACATCAAGTTTAACAAGGCGGCCTCCCAGCTGTATGCTGATCCATGCACACAGCGGCTCATAGAGTACATCCTGCTTGTTTCCGAATCCGCCTCCTACGTAAGGCTTGATGACCCTGAACTTGCCCCAGTCCATGCCGGTCGCCTGACCGATGACGCGGCGTGCTATATGCGGGATCTGAGTGGACGATACGACGACCGTTCTGTCGCCCTCGCCGTACGCATAGCAGATGAAGTTCTCTATGTGGCAGTGCTGTACAGGCTGAGTCTCATACCAGCCCTCGCACTTTGTGAGTCCCGGCTCCTTGATAGCCTCCTCTACGTTCCCCATATGTATCTCGGTGTGAGCGAGAACATTGTTCGGGAATTTCTCGTGGAGCAGCGGAGCCCCTTCCTCCATAGCCTCCTGCGCATCGAGCACGAATGGCAGTTCCTCATATACTACACTCTTTTCCAGTATGCGCAGGGCCTGCGAGGCGGATACCTCATCTTCTGCCACGACTGCGCCGATATCATCTCCGTAGAACAGCGGATGATCCGTCATTATGAGACGGTCGGCTATGTCCTGGTGATGCGGGTCTGTAGACCATGGATGGCCTGCTGTAGGGAAATAGTGTTTTTCTTCAAGGTCGAAGCATGTGAAGATGCGGACTACGCCGGGTATCTTCTCGGCCTCGCTCGTGTCAATGGACTTGACGATACCGTTGGCTACGGTTGAATGAAGGACTCTGATGACAAGTGCGCCTTTATCACACAGGTCATCTGTATACTTTATCCGTCCCATCGCTTTATCGTGCGCGTCGAGCCTGGTTACCGCCTGTCCTATGTATTTGTTGGACATGCTCTGCCCTCCTTTCTGAGAATAGTGCTTACTCTCTGTTGATCTTTATCATTACCTTTGTTACAAAGTTATTCCTGTCTGCTTCAATGAACTGATCGATTATGTCGATACAGATCTCAGTATCGCTGAGGCTGCAGCCTTCGTCGAGTATCCCGTCCGCTGCATCGCGCATCCGCCTGAATGTCTCACGGATTTTTTCATGTGGTCCTTTATGATATCCCACCAGATATTCATCCGGAGTAAGAGCGCGGATACGGTCGCTGTATTTATCGAAATTTGCGGTCTCCTCACCCGGGATCATCACCGCAAACGCCGTTTTGTCCTCTGTATAGAAGACTATCGTCGGATACAGGTAGAACTGTTCGTTTACAAAGATCTCCTCTATGCCTCCGATCTCTATGTAATAAATGTCTTCTTCAGAGCAAACAAAAACCTGATCGAACGCAGCGTATTTCATCTCCCGGTTTACCATCGCGAATCTGTCGTTCATCACCGACTCCATCTTGAGCAGCTTCTCGTAATCCGCGCGGATCATCTTCATGCGTTTTCTCAGGTATTTTTCAGTTTTATCCGGATCGCGTCCCGGCATGAAACAGCCGATATCCTCGAGCGAGCAGTCGAGCTGCCTGAGAAAACGGATCATGCCAAGCGGATAAATCTGGTCATATTTATAAGAGCGCCAGTTATTATGCGGATTTCTGATCTCCGGCACCAGCAGTCCCTCTTTGTCATAGTGTCTGAGGAGCTGTACATTTATGTCGAACATCCTGGCAAGCTCGCCTATTTTCCATGTCCGGTCATAGTAGTTTTTCATCAGTCTACCCCGTATAAAAAAACACCATATCATAGTTTTCCAATTCAATTATAAGAGCTTGATTGTACCAAGACAAGAACATATAGACAAAAACCTAAAATAATTTTGGGTTTGTGATTTTTATGCCAAAATAGACGCTCTCTGCTCCCGTTTCGGGCACAAAAAAACCGGCAGTATTTTGCTGCCGGTCGTGGGTTTTATGCTGCAGCTTCCCGCTTGCTATTTTTCTTCATTCTGATTATGCAGGAGTGCCGAATCGAAGTCGATGCCGTCAAGTCCATGCTCTACAAATGCTTCATACTTTGCAGGATCTTTCGGAAGCAGGAGCTCCATTATGAGTCCTACCACGAATACACCGGCTACCATGTTGCCCGCGAAGATCTCTCCGAAGATCGCCGGCAGATAGTCAAAGAATCCTTCCACCTGAGTAACACCTACTCCAAGGCATAATGAAGTCGCAGCTATCAGAGTGTTGCGGTTGTCGAGTCCTGCATCTATCATCATCTTTACGCCTGCCATCATGATGGAACCGAACATGATGACCGTGCATCCGCCGAGTACGCAGTCAGGCAGTGTTGTAAAGAATGCTCCGATAGGAGGGAACAGTCCGCCGAGTATCATGGCCAGCGCTCCAAACATGATACAGAAGCGGTTGACTACATGAGTCATGGCGATGAGTCCTACGTTCTGGCTGAAAGATGTAATAGGAGAAACTCCGAATACTCCGCCGGAGATGGCTGACATGAATCCGTCGCAGCACAGAGATCCGGAAACTTCCTTCTCTGTGATATCCCGGCCAAGACCTCCGGTACATGCAGCTGTCGTGTCTCCGATGGTCTCTACTGCAGATACCATGAATACCAGGCAGAACGAGATTATCGCGCCGGCCTGGAATTTAGGTTTGAAGGCGAAGAGTTCAGGGATCGAGAACACGCCCATTTCCCTGATCGTGTCGCCCATCGCGCCGAAGTCTACCATCCCGAAGAATATCGAAATGATATATCCGAATATCAGGCCAAAGAGGACGTACATCTGCTTTGCGACACCCTTCATCTTGATATGGAAGACCAGAGCTGCAATGAGTGTGAGCGTGGCGACCAGGAGGTTCTGCCATGCGCCTACAGGATACTTTCCGGATGATGCATAAGACGATACACCAACATTAAGGATGCTGAGTCCGATCGCAACTACAACGCATGACGAAAGCAGCGGCGAGATGATCTTTCTCCAGTATTTTGCTGTAAGGCCGAGTATGCCTTCGAAAATACCTCCGACTATGATGGCTCCCACCATTATGCCGTAATCCTTTGAAGCGGCCGACATTGCTGCTGCCAGGAAGGTGAACGAAAGGCCCATTACGATCGGCAGTCCCGATCCTACCCTCCAGACCGGATATAGCTGCACCATGGTGCCGATACCCGCTATAAGCATACAGTTCTGGATGAGTCTAGCAGTCTCTACTGCGCTGAACGGCTGTCCGTCATATACCGCAACAGAAGCTATAATAATGAGCGGCGCCACGTTTGCCACGAACATAGCCAGCACGTGCTGAAGCCCGAATGGGATCGCCCGGCTTACAGGCACTCTGCCTTCCAGACGATAAACATTTTGGACACTTACACTTGTGTCCTTTACCTTTTTCTCTTTTTTCATGATACCTCCTTCCCCATTCTTTATAATGCTTCATATACTAATATGGTTTTATTATAGTCTCGTTGACCGATAAATTCCATAACTGTAAAATACATATATGGAATTATGGAACTTCAGAGGAAAACAAGGCAATATTACTGAGGCACTGCAGATCAGGCTGCCTGAGCATGCGGTCATAAGCGTAGTCGGCGCAGGCGGCAAGACCTCGCTCATATTCGCATGGGCACGGGAGCTGGCTGATGCAGGCAAAAGTGTTGTCATAACCACCACGACTCATATGTACCGCCCTGAACGCATGGAAGAAGGCAATATAAGGATAGTGGTGTCGGACGATCCGGAAAGGCCTGATAAGGTAACAGCACCGCCCGCGGAGATACTGGAAGGTCTGCGGGAGAAGGCAGATGTCGTGCTGATAGAGGCTGACGGATCTCGCCGTATGCCTCTCAAGTGGCCTGCAGACAGGGAACCTGTAATACCGGACTATACGGATATAACTGTATGCGTAGCCGGGCTGTCTGCTCTCGGCGGCAAAACAGCAGATGTCGTTTACAATGCTGCCGGCCTGCCTGAGCGTTTTCAGCGCGATACGGTAGATATGAACCTTATGCATGCTGTCATATCTTCACGCGACGGCGGTCAGAAAGGAGTCCGCGGAGATTTCCGCGTGTTCATGAACCAGGTCGATGATGATATAGACAGGCTTGCCTCTGCTTACAGGCTTCAGCAGATATTTGCTGTAATGGGAATACAGAGCGCATGGGGATCACTGAAGCCGGATGAGCCGAAGATAGCAGTCATTCTGGAGGCTGCCGGCGACAGCAAACGGTTTGGAAGCAACAAGCTGCTGCACATCATGGATGACGGACGTCCGATGATCGCCTCGATACTTGACGCGGTCCGCCCTCTTGAAGCATATAAAAAGATCCTCGTCACACAGTATGACGAGGTCGCTGCGATGGCGCCGGATCTGGATGTCGTCATGAACGACAGACCGGATCTCGGCATATCGCGCAGCATGCAGCTTGGCCTTGAGGCAGGCGGAGACGCTGACGCGTTCATGTTCTGTGTATGCGATCAGCCGGGTCTTACAACATCAACGATCGAGAGACTGATCGGGGCATATAAAAAAGGAACTGCCGGCATCGTATCCCTTGCGTGGCAGGGAAAGATGTGCAATCCCAAGATATTCTCATCGCGCTATAAGGAAGAACTTATGAGCCTGTCGGGCGATACCGGCGGGCGTCAGATCCTCGCTTCTCATAAAGATGACATTCTTCTTGTCGAAGCTGAAAGCGAAGATGAGGTGAAAGACATCGACAGACTGTGACCGGCTGAAAGTCAGACAACTTCCAGGAGGACTTCAATGGCACCTCCGCATATCATACCGGATTCAGCTACATCCTTTCCGGTCATATCCACATGCATTATCACGGGCTTAACAGTCCCGTGATTTTCTTTATCATCAAGATTCCGGATCACTTCAGAAGCATAGAGCATGACAGTCGCTTCGGCGCATCCTCCGCCGATAGTACCGGTTATGGTCCCGTCACCTCCGACCAGCATCCGTGTACCTGCGGCTCTCGGTGACGATCCCTGCTTCGAAATGATCGTAGCAAGCACGGCAGGCCCTCTTTCATCAGAAAGGAGGACCTTCATAATATCCGCCGGGATCCCTTCGCTCTTTCTTGTTTTGTTTTTCACCTCTATTATCTCGGCAAGGATCGCGACCGCTATTTCTTCAGGCGTCTCGGCGCCGATGTCGAGGCCTATAGGAGTATGCACGGAATCGATCACATCACGCGGGATGCCGTTGTCCGCAAGCATCTGCTTCACCAATCCCACTTTCCGCCGGCTGCCTATCATGCCGACATATGCGTGCGGCTTGTTTACGATACTCAGCAGGCATTCAGAATCCGACATGTGGCCTCTGGTCACGATGATAAAGAATGTATCCGGATCGCCCGGAATGCCCGCCAGTGCCTCACCGAAGCTTCTGCATATGCCCTCATCTGCGCCGTGATCCAGCGCATTCTGCACGAACTGCTCCCTGTCATCAATGGCTGTCACGCGGAACCCGAGCATCTTCGCTATTTCGATTACAGGCATTGAAACATGACCTGCTCCGCAGATGACCATCTTCTTCTCGTTGCCGAGAAGTTCTGCGAAGACTCTCTGCCCGTCAATGAAAGTCAGGCTGCCGTCTTTTGCAGAAAGCGCTTCAGATGCATGCAGCGAAAAGAAGCCGGCCTCATCACTCATCCAGACAGGTTCTCCCGCGGATACTATCATTTTTTCTCCGGCATGATCTCCCTCACAGACTGTGAACAGGCGGTTCTCAAGGTTTATATTCAGTTCACTGATGACATCATAGAAATTCACTATATTCCCACCTTTACATATGTTTTCTTTTGTTATAATAATGCCGTTTTTTACTAAAAAAGCAATACATGTTCTTCTTCTATCCTCAGATAATCCGGAAGACCGCATTTTTCTATGACACGCTGCTCTTCCTCCTGTACGAACCAGCATACCGGATTATCCTCATCGAGGGTGCGGATATAATAGTTCTTTTCGAATGGCAGATCATCTACTCTTAACAGATCGAATTTAATACAGTTTTCCTGCCTTTCACCCCATACCGGGCTGAAGTTATGAGCCCTGTAGCCAGCACACGTGATGTCCTCAGGGATCTCCCTGTCCAGTTTAAGAGTGACTCCCCAGTCAGTCGCTTCAACTTCATGATCGTTTAAGGTCCTTGCAGCAGAGAAGTTTTTGCATCCGGTAAGCCTTGCAGCAACAGCGCTTCCCGGCTCTCTGAAAACGCTCTTTGTTTCTCCATGCCTTATGATATGACCTTCGCTTACTATGAAAAGCTCTTCACTGAATCTGTAAAGCTCATCCCTGCTGTGCGACACCATAACGACCTGCCCTTTGTAATCTTCGAGCATCCCGAGCATCTCCACCTGCATGCGGTCACGGAGATAGCTGTCAAGAGCCGAGAAAGGTTCGTCGAGAAGGATCAGGGAAGGTTCTGTCACCATTATCCGCGCAAGGGCCACCCTCTGCTGCTGTCCTCCCGAAAGTTCTCCCGGAAGCTTATCCTCATAGCCATCCATGCGGAACCTTCTGAGCATGTCCGCAGCCTTGTTCCTGTTTTCTTCCGTCTGCTTTCCGAGTCCCGCCATTACATTCTTCATGACAGTCATTGTCGGGAAGAGCGCGTAATTCTGGAACATGTATCCCACATTCCTCCTCTGAGGCTTCAGATCTGTCCTATCCGATGAATCGTACAGCACCCTTCCTTCAACCTCGATATGACCCGAATCGACCGGTTCGATACCGGCTATGCTCTTAAGAGTCATGCTCTTACCGCTTCCGGATTCACCTAGTATACCTATTCTGGCGGCATCGCTGTCTATCAGCACGTTCAGATCAAATCCGCCTGTTTTTCTGTGGATGTCCGCGTATAGTCTCTTCATTCCGCGCACCTACCACTTTCTGACGTTCTTCATGTGCTTACCGGTGATCATATTGATCAGAAAGATCGCAAAGAAAGCGATGATAAGCACTATGACTACCCAGAACCCCGCAGTGACATAGTCTCCATCCTGAATGACCATGGCTATGCGCTGCGAGACAGTGCCTGTCTTTCCCGGTATGTTGCCTGCAAGCATGGATGTAGCTCCATACTCACCCATCGCACGGGCAAATGTCAGTATAGTTCCGCTCGCGATACCGGGCCCGGCGGTAGGTACAACTATCCGCCAGAATATCGCAGGCTCTGACATTCCCAGTGTGCGCCCCGCGTATACCAGGTTGGCATCTATCTGTTCGAATGCCGCTCTCGCATTCCTGTACATAAGCGGAAATGCAATTACAGTAGCTGCAAGTATGCAGCCCAGCCAGGTATGGACGACCTGTATGTTGAAAGTGTCATTAAGAAATATACCGAACGGTCTTCTGCGGCTGAAGATAAGCAGCAAAAAGAAACCCGCTACGGTCGGAGGAAGCACCATAGGCAAAGTCAGTATCCCGTCAAGGATCGACTTGGCCCGGTAATCTTTCTTTATGACCTTGCGGGCAACCCAAAGGCCGAGGAAGAACGATATGACAGTCGCCACTACCCCGGTCTTCAGGGATATCCAAAGCGGACTCCAGTCCAGTGATTTTGCTAACTCAATAAAGCCGTTCACTTACCCTTTTTGTTATTCTACGTCTGTATCAAATCCGTATTGCTGATAAAGCGCCTTTGCGTCATCGTTAGTTATGAATGCAATGAAGTCGGCTGCTGCTGCAGACTCAGCATCATCTGCATCCGGATTCGTGATCTGCGCCACAGGATAGATGATGTTGCCCGTGACATCATAACCAACAGTCTCAAGGATCTTTATGCTGTCTTCGTGTCCGACAGTGTCTGAAAGATATGTGGTTCCGACTTCGCACGATGCCTCCTCAACTGCGGCAAGCACCTTGCTTACATTGCCCTGCTCGCTGATCTCGACTCCGCCGAGCTGCTCGGAAACTTCCTGTGTTGTTATTGCTGCAGGATCTTCAGCCTCCTTGAGAAGTCCGAGATTTATCATCGCCTGTCTTGTGTACTTTCCTACAGGAACGCTTCCGTCAGCAAGAGCGATGCTCTTTGCCTTCGCTATGTCAGCAAGACCGGACACTTCTGTAGCACTGTCAGGCTGTGTGACTACCACAAGCTGGTTGTTTACAACATTGGTCCTTGTGCCTTCGGCTACCATGCCTGCACCTTCAAGCTCATCCATCTGCTTCTGCGCTGCACTGAAGAACACATCGCAAGGAGCGCCCTCCTGGATCTGTGTGAGAAGAGCTCCGGAGCTGTCAGCATTGACCACGATGTCCACATCCGGATTGGCTTCTTCATAAGATGCTTCAAAATCCGCCATTACAGCGCTGAGAGATGCTGCTGCAAACACTTTGACCGAAGTTTTTTCTGCAGCTGATGCTTCTTTGCTGCTGCTTCCGCCGCTGCACGCTGCGAGTGAAAACAGCATCGCAAAAGCAACGGCAAGTGCAAGTAATTTCTTTTTCATACTTACCTTCCTTCGTTTTATTGCCCCTTAACGGCAATCATTTGAGCCATTTTGCTTATGCTAAAATCCAGCGCGCTTTTGGACAGTAACACCGTATATCATTTACCGAAACCGCAGTTCGGGAAAGTGCAGACCTCACAGTTGAGGCAGAGACCGCCCTCTCCCAGTCTGTCGAAGTCAGTTTTTTCAAGTATTTCTCCGGTCATGATCCTCGGCAGCACGATGTCGAATATCGTTCTGCGGGCATACATGACACATCCCGGCAATCCCATGACAGGGATGTTGTTTTCACCGTAATATGCAAGCATGAACATCGCGCCCGGAAGCACCGGAGCTCCGTAAGTCACCGCGCTTCCGCATACATACCTTATGGCCAGAGGAGTCCTGTCATCAGGGTCAACGCTCATGCCGCCGGTGCAGACCACCATGTCACAGCCTTCTTCTATGAACGCCCTGATGCACTTTTCTATGTTTTCGCTTTTGTCATCAGATACTCTGATGCCTTTTACTTCAGCGCCGTATTCCTCGAGCTTGTTTTTTACTACAGGCGTGAACTCGTCTTTTATACGTCCGTAAAAGACCTCATTGCCTGTGCTTACTATACCGGCCCGGCGGAAAATGTAAGGCTCGACCCTCAGTATCGGCTTATCGCCGGCAGCAAGCTTTACTCCCTCCATCTTTTCCCTCTCTATCACGAGCGGGATTATGCGGGTACCTGCAAGCTTGTCGCCTTTTTTAACCGGGAAATCGCCGTGGCGTGTGGCTATCATCATCTGTCCGAATGAATTTACAGCCATGAGCTTTTCCCTGTCGATCCTTAACACCCCATCGCATTCGGCAGCAAGTTCTATCTTGCCCTCCTTGACCTGGCCCCGGCTGATGTTTTCGCCCTTGCTGATGGCGCATAACACTTCGGCGGCATCGTTCTCATGCATCATGGTCTCGTCATTTTCCCAGATGTAGATATGGTCTTTGCCGACGGAAAGGAGAACGGGTATATCCTCTTCCTTTATGATATGTCCCTTGCGGAACACGGCATCCTTAGTGACGCCCTTTATGATCTGTGTGATGTCGTGACAGATGACCTGTCCTACGGCATCTTCCGTTTTCATCAATCTCATTTCAGTCCCCGATCATGATTTAGTGCTTTAACGGCAAACCTTAAAACCGTTGCATAATTATAGGCGCAAAATAATCGAAAAATCAATAAAAACAGCCCATTTCAGGGCTGTTTTTTGTGTTTTAAAACTAAAACCATTTTAGTTTATCTGGTCATTGCAGATGCGCACAGCAGAGGTACAGCAGTCTTCATATAGTCAGGATCGATGCAGAATCCCGGGTCATGCCAGGGCGCGCATCTCTTTCCCGGAGTGCCGCTCCCCACCCAGTAGAAAAACGAAGGGATCTCCTCACCGAATACAGCAAAGTCCTCCGACGCAAGGCAAGGCCTGCTGTCTGTAACATGCTCAGCGCCAACTGCCGATTCCGCGGCACGAAGCGCGATCTCATACATGTCTTCATGGTTGACCAGAGCAGGTACTGCATGTGTGCTTTTCAGTTCGCAGCCGCATTCATATGCTTCTGCGATGCTTTCGGCAAGGCGAACAAGCCTGTCCTGCATATGCAGATGTGTTTTATGGTCATACGATCTGAAGTATCCGGTTATCACCGCATCCTTTGGCACCGGAATATCAGGCTCTCCGGCTTTTATGCTGTTTACAGTGCATATGACCGGCTCAAACGGATCGACGTTTTTGCTCGTGATGGTCTGCAGTCCCGAAACAAATGCTGCAGCGGCGACTATAGGGTCAACACATTTGTGAGGCAGCGAGCCGTGGCCCGGGACGCCTGTGTATGTGACACTGTATATATTCTTTTCCGACATGAGGGGACCTCTGTGAACAACGACGTCTCCGCAGTCGACTTCAGGCCTGTTGTGTATGCCGAACATCCTGACCGGCTTCTGCGGCACCTTGTCCAGGAGTCCGTGGTCAAGCATGGCCTTTGCGCCGCGTGTTCCCTCCTCTGCAGGCTGGAACACAAACAGCACATTGTAAGGAAGCTCCTCTTTCACTGAGCAGAGATAATGCATTGCGCCAAGCAGCGTCGAAGCATGTGCGTCGTGGCCGCAAAGGTGCTTCGCGCCCTGCTCTGTCAGCAAGGCGTCAATGTCAGCCCTTAAGGCGACTGTCTCTTCCCGGCCGGCATCGAGATAGTATACTGCACCGGTCTCCATTCCGATATCTATGAGTTTTACCGGATAGTCCTCGCAGGCTTTCTTTATATACGCTGTTGTTTCATATTCCTTAAAGGCGGTCTCAGGCATATTGTGCAATTGAGCCCAGTGCTTTTCTGCTGTTAATATCGCTTCTTTCTGTTCCATTTCTTTAAAAGTCATCAACGAAACGGCCGCGCAGCCGGAGCATGATATGCCCGGAGTTGCGGCCTTCGTAATTACATATGATCAAAAACAATAACGTGTTGCGGCATTACTTGATGAATCCTGATCCTTTCGCGGATACCTGATAGAGACCTCTCGGCGTGATGCGAAGCTCAGGTATTACGGTGAGTGCCATGAATGAAAGAGTAATGAACGGGTCGAAGTCCGTTGATACTCCCATTGCGTATGCCTTCTCCTTCATCACCCTGAGTTTTTCATTCACTTCCGCGAAGTGGACATCTGTCATAAGGCCCATGATAGGAAGCGGCAGAGTCTCAAAGACCTTTCCGTTCTCAACAACGGTATATCCGCCCTGGACGCGCGCTATCTCGTTAACGGCAATTGCGATATCTTCGTCATTATCGCCTATTACGATTATGTTGTGCGAGTCATGTGATACCGATGAAGCAATGGCGCCTCCCCTGATACCGTATCCCTTGGTGACTGCAACGCCTATCTTGCCGCTGTTCTGATGTCTTTCAACAGCAGCGATCTTAAGGAAGCCGTCGTGAGGTACAAAGTTATCAGTTTTAGGGAAGTGAGCAACGATATCGCTTGTTACGATCTGCTTAGGCTCCATGCCGATCACATGAGTGGTCTTGCCTCTGATCGGAAGAGCAAAATCACTTGCATGTACCTTGCTGATATTCACCGTATGTTTGAGATGCGGCGGACACTTCTTTACTTTTACAGGAGCGTCCCTGTCTATACGTTTGCCCTTGAAGTAGACATCAAGCACGTTGAAGTCTTTCATGTTGTCGAAAATGACGAAATCCGCCTGATATCCCGGAGCAATGGCGCCCATATGCTTGAGGCCATAGCACTTTGCAGTGTTTATAGTAGCCATCTTGATCGCCTTGAACGGATCAAGCCCCAGCTGTACGGCTCTCCTTACGTTATATACGATATGGCCTTCCCTCAGGATATCCTCGATGTGCTTGTCATCAGTGCAGAAACTGAAGTGCTCTGTGTCTATGCCCGTTCTTACTATGCCGCTGATGATGTCATCCACATTGTGGGCAGCGGAGCCCTCGCGGACATGTACATGAATGCCTCTTCTGGCCTCCTCGAGAGCATATTCAAACGACGATGCTTCATGGTCAGTATCTACGCCCGCGAGCTTGTATGCCGATAGCTGCCTGTTTGGCAGGAAAGGCGCATGTCCGTCGATCGTCTGATGATCGAAGAGTGCGAACTTTGCAAACATCCTAGGATCGCCGTTGATTACCGCGTCATCATCCATTACTTCGCCCAGTCCCAGTATGCGCTCGTTGCCTACGAACGGATACATGTCATTGGCAGCAAACATGCAGCCATTGTCATCGATATTTGTTGCCGGTACGCATGAAGGCATCATAACAAATACATTGGCATTTGACTTTTCTGTCTGGTCGAGTATGTATTGTATGCCGTCAGCTCCGGATACATTGCATGCTTCATGAGGGTCTACAATGAATGTAGTAGTGCCGAAAGACGCCGCTGTTGCTACCAGCTCGGCCGGTGCAACCATTGTCGACTCAAGATGCAGGTGGGCATCGATAAATCCAGGAGCAATAAATGCACCGTTGAGATCTATCTCCTTCTTTCCCTGTATCGATCTAGAAACGCCGATGATTATACCGTCCTTTACGCCGATATTTCCTACAACGACTTCTCCTGTAAATACGTCAACTATATTGCAGTTTTTAAAGATAAGATCAGCCTTTACCTTGCCCAGCGCAGCCGGCGCCAGTTTTTTATATGTTTCGTACTTCAAAGTCTCCCTCCTTTCTGTGTATGCAACGAAAGGCGCAGAGCGCGCCTTTCGTGTGTTTTTAAACAGCAGTTTACTATCGGTCTTCTCTGAAGTACGGCAGTCCGAGCGCTTCAGGCGGCTGATTCTCATGCTTGTTCTTGATGCTGATAGCGATAAGAACGATGATGGTTACTATATACGGGAACATCTTGTAGATCTCCTTAACGGCAAAGTTGGTGCCGGTCGGGATGTACAGATAGAGTATATAGAGTCCGCCGAAGAGCATCGATTCCCAGATAGCCCAGTTAGGACGCCAGATCGAGAAGATTACCAGTGCGATGGCGAGCCATCCTCTGTCACCGAATGCGTCGTTCGACCATACTCCGCTCGCGTAGTCAAGTACGTAGTAGAGTCCGCCGATCCCGGCGATCATGCACCCGATGCAGATCGAGAAGTATTTGTATCTGTTGATATTTATACCTGCGGCATCTGCTGTAGCAGGGTTCTCGCCTACGGCTCTGAGTTCGAGTCCGGTGCGTGTCCTCTTCAGAACGTAATGTGTGATGATCGCAATTGCGATGGCCACATATGTCATGAAGCTGTATGACAGAAGCAGCTTGCCTACTACGCCTGCCTTGCTTGCAAACGGGATAGTTGCCTTGAATGCCTTACTCGTAGCGGAAAGCGCGATCGAAGGAACTTCAGCTCCTGTCAGCTTGATTATGGATCCGCCGAAGAAGTTACCGAAACCTACGCCGAATGTTGTCATCGCGAGACCTGTAACGTTCTGGTTAGCTCTCAGTGTTACTGTGAGGAAACAGAATATAAGTCCCATCATCAGCGATCCCAGCATACAGCATATTATTGGTATCAGCAGACCGATCACCGGGCTGAACGCTGCGCCGGAGTTCTCATACATGAACGATCCGATAACTCCGCATATCGCTCCTACGTACATGACGCCCGGGATACCGAGGTTAAGGCTGCCGGATTTCTCATTGAGTGTTTCGCCTACGCATCCGAGCAGAAGCGGGATGCTCTGTACGATCGCTCTCGGAATGAATGTTACCAGACTAAACATCAGCTCCCTCCTTTCTGTGCGACTTACGGAAGTGTATCTGATAGTTGATGAAAAACTCACTTCCGATTACGAAGAAGAGGATTATTCCTGTAAGTATGTCGCCGAACGACTTGTTGAGTCCGAATGTAGTGGATATCTCGCCCGCGCCGCGGCTCATGAATACGAGCAGCAGTCCGGAGAGCACCATGCCGATAGGGTTGAAGTGCGCGAGCCATGCTACCATGACTCCGAGGAATCCTCTGCCTGACTCAATGGTGGTCGTCATTGTGTGGTCGGTACCGGCTACAAGCAGCCAGCCGACGAATCCGCAGATCAGACCTGTAAGTATGAGCGTACGGACGATTACCTTTCCTACGTTGATGCCAACGTATTTAGCGGTGTTCTGGCTCTCACCCACAACGCTGAGCTCATATCCGTGCTTGGTATATCTCAGGTAAATGTACATGAATATCGTAACGATTATCGCTGAGATGACCACCAGCAGATACTGCTTGCCCGCGATCACAGGCAGCCAGCCTGCTTCAGTGTTAGGATTGATGATACCGATCTTTCCGGATCCTTTAGGTGACTCCCAGATGATGATGTAGTAAGCCACCAGCTGCGTGGCGACGTAGTTCATCATCAGCGTGAACAGAGTCTCGTTTGTGTTCCATTTAGCCTTGCAGAACGCCGGGATGAATGCCCAGAGCGCGCCTGCGCAAAGAGCCGATACGAACGATACAAACATTATTGCGCCGCTTGGCATTTTGTCTGCAAGAGTTATCATGCAGGCTGCCGTAGCAAGGACGCCGGCCATCGTCTGGCCTCCTCCGCCGAGGTTCCAGAACTTCATCTTGAAGGACGGAGCGAGAGCTACGGATATCATGAGCAGGATGGACAGCTCTTTTAGGAGAGCCCATATTTTACGCTCTGTACCGAACGAGCCTTCCCACATCGAAGCGTATACTGCGATCGGATTAAGATGTGTCGTTATGGTAGTAACGATGGCGCATACGATGAGCGCTATCACTATACTGCCGAGTCTGATCGCCCACTCCTGTTTTTTAGAGATCATCTTTCTCTTAGTGATGTGGATCAATGGTTCTTTTTTCTGCTTATCCAACTGCATCACCTCCGACCTTTGTCATGAGCAGTCCGACTGAATTCTTGTCTGCTGTTCTGCCGTCAACGATACCGCTCACTTTGCCTCCGCACAGTACCAGTATGCGGTCGCTGAGCTCGAGCAGAACGTCGAGGTCTTCGCCGACGAAGATTACGGCTACTCCGCGTTCTTTCTGCTGGTTGATAAGATCGTAAATAGTATATGAGGCGTTGATGTCAAGTCCTCTGACTGCGTATGCAGACATCAGCACCGTAGGGTTCATGGCTATCTCACGGCCTACCAGCACCTTCTGTACGTTTCCTCCTGAAAGTCTCCGGACCGGTGTTTCTATACCCGGAGTAACGACTTCGAGTTCTTCAACAACCTTTTCTGCGAGTTCCCAAGGTGTCTTGCGGTCCGTGAAGCCGGCAATGCTTCCCTTTCTCCTGAATGACCTCAGCATCATATTGTCTGCAAGGTTCATGTTTGCCACAAGGCCCATGCCGAGCCGGTCTTCCGGTACGAACGCGAGTGAAACGCCTTTTTTGTCGATCTCGAGAGGATCCATTCCCACGAGATTCGTTTCCGATCCGTCATCCTCAACATATATGATCTCGCCTTTTTCGATAGGCTGAAGTCCGGCTATTGCTTCAAGAAGCTCCTTCTGGCCGCAGCCTGAGATTCCGGCTATGCCGAGCACCTCTCCGGTGTTGGCTGTAAAGGAAACATGATCGAGTTTGAGGATGCCGTCTTCAGACCTGACTGTCATATCTTTTATTTTGATACGAGGTTTTACGTTTTTAGGTTCAGGCCTGTCTATATTGAGCTTGACCTCGCGCCCTACCATCATGTTGGTCATTTCCTGAGCGTTGGTCTCGCTTGTTATCAGATCTCCTATGTACTCGCCCTTGCGAAGTATTGCCACTCTGTCTGAGATGGCTTCTACCTCGTGAAGCTTGTGAGTAATAATGATGACAGTCTTTCCGTCTGCCTTCATGTTGCGCAGCACATTGAAGAGCTTTTCTGTCTCCTGCGGAGTCAGAACGGCTGTAGGCTCATCAAGTATCAGAATGTCCGCTCCTCTGTAAAGCACCTTAACGATCTCTACCGTCTGCTTCTGCGATACGGACATGTCATAGACCTTCTGGTCAGGATCGACATCAAATCCGTAAAGATCGCAGATCTCGCGGATGCGCTTTGAGGCTCTCTCAATGTCCAGCTTTCCGAAACGGGAGTTTTTGACCCCCTGATCGGTTTCCATGCCGAGGATGATATTCTGCGCAGCGCTGAATATGTTCACCAGCTTGAAGTGCTGGTGGATCATTCCGATACCGTAATCATATGCGTCCTTAGGTGATGAGATCTGTACAGGCTTGCCGTCAATAAGGATCTCGCCCTCATCAGGATAATAAATTCCGGACAGCATATTCATCAACGTGGTCTTGCCGGAACCGTTCTCTCCGAGGAGAGAAAGTATCTCGCCCTTGTAGATGTCAAGGTCGACCTTGTTGTTGGCTACTATGGAGCCGAATGTTTTTGTAATGTTTCTCATCGAAACTGCGGGTGTTCTGCTGTCTTGCAAAATAATCTCCCCTTTCCGATATCGAATCTTATAATTTGACCGGTCCCGCCTGAGCGGGACCGGTCAGAACTATTGAAATGCTTTTTTTAAGTTGTGGTTTAGCCGAAGTTAGTATCGAGCAGGTTGATTCCGTCGATGTTCAGGTCGAAGTACGGAGCTGATCTGAACTCGGACTCATGGAAGTATCCGTCAGATACTACCTCTGTATCCGGTGCATAATCGCCCATATCATCTACGTCAGCCTGATAGGATTCAAGCGGCTTGCCCTCTACTGAGATCGCATTGCAGTCGAATACGTGGATCGATCCGTCAGCAAGGCCGGCCTTTACCTCATCGAGCTTAGCTGCAGTACCTTCAGCAGCAACATCCTCGTTGAGCTCTGTGAGCTCTACAGAACCTGTGTCGATCGTTCCTGTCCAGTCTGCAGGGATCTCTTCGCCGTTCTTGACAGCATTGACTGCGAATTCATAGTATGGCGACCAGTTGATTCTGGACGAGATGATGTAGGTGTTAGGAGCAGCGCTCTTTGTGCTTCCGTTGTAGGATACGTCAGGAATTCCTGCCTCTTCGCATGCTGTAGGAGCTCCCATGGAGTCTGCGTGCTGCGAGATAAGATCGCATCCGCCCTGGATCAGCTTGTTAGCGCCTTCCTTCTCAGCTGTCTCATCATACCACGAACCTGTGAATGTAACGTCCATTACTACATCCGGGCATACGCTCTTTGCTCCGAGATAGAAGGATGTGTATCCGGATACTACCTCAGCATATGTGAATGCACCAACATAACCCATCTTTGGTGCATCGCCTTTGAGCTTGCCTGCTTCTTTGATCTCATTGAGCTTCATGCCTGCAGCAACACCTGCGAGGTAACGTCCCTCATAGATAGCTGCGAAAGCATTGTGATAGTTAGGAAGATTCTCGGTATGAGCCTTTGTGCCTGTTGCGTGGCAGAACTGAACATCCGGGAATTCCTTTGCCGCCTGGATCATGTAAGCTTCATGTCCGAACGAGTCTGCGAAGATGATGTTGCATCCTGCGTCTACGAGGTCTGCTGCAGTATCATAGCACTCCTGACCTTCAGGAATGTTTGTCTTGATCATGTAGTTTTCCTCGCTGATTCCGAGATTCGCCATCGAATCCTTGAACGCATTGATGAAGTTCAGGTCGTATGTCGAGTTCTCATCGTGGAGCGTGATCAGACCGACTTTTACGCCGCCCTCATCAGCAGCAGGCGCTTCTTCACCGCCGCCGCCACCGCCGCCGCAGGCTGCCAGCATTGGCATCATTACCATTACTAAGCAAACCAATAAAGCAATAAGTCTTTTCTTCATAATCATTTTCCTCCCTGTTATATAAATACACGGAAACTCTGCTGACAGTAATTTGAGAACACTATCCTAACTTATCAGCAGATAGGTTTATGATGACTTAATTATAATTCCATGCAATCTTAAAGACAAGAAAAATAAGCAAAATGGTTTTATGTTTTGAGTGTTTTTTCTGCTTATATCCAGGCACAAAAAGAGGCTGTTTTTTAACAGCCTCTTTTGTATTTTTTGCATAATTTTTGCAGGTTTTACAGCTTCTTGAGCAGTCCTGTTGCTTCGTTGAACTCGTTGATGAGCTCATCGACCTTTTCTCTCTCTTTTCTGAGAGCTCCCCATGTATTCGCTTCGTCGTACCAGAGTGCATTGATCTCGTCAACAGTCTTGCCCTGCTGCTCGACCCATGTGTAGTACTTGAGGTTGTGGATCCTCTTGCGATCCTTGTAAGTCAGCTCCATGAGGTTGTCATCCTTCTCGTCGAGGATGTGCTTGTTGTAGTGGAGAGCAGCCTTCTCGTGAGTGTACTCACCCTGCTCGTCCTGAAGCTCTTTAATCCTGGACTGGTACATAACTGCAGAGTCTGTCATTACTGTTGCCAGTACGTCGTTCTCTGTCAGCTCATAGTACTTGGCCATCTTGATGCAGCAGAGCAGGTTGGCTATGCCGCTGATGCCGAAGTATCCAAGCAGATCGACGAGTTCAGGATCTACGCCCTGTTCCTTGAGGTAGTCGCGACCGACCTTCTCGTTGAAGAGTCTGAGGAGGTTCTGCGAATCCTCATCGTCAATGGCGATGACCATATCGGTATTTTTGATGTTGTGGATCCATGGAACGTGCTTGTCGCCGATACCTTCGATGCGATGTGCGCCGAATCCGTTGTCAAGCAGTGTCGGGCACTGGAGCGCTTCGCCTACTGCAAGCTTAGCTGTCGGATAGAGCTCTTTCAGCCTGTCGCCGGAAGCCATGGTTCCTGCTGAGCCTGATGTGAATGCTGCGCCGGCGAATCTGTCGCCAGGTCTCTTCATCTCTTCGAACGCCTCAGCGATAGCATTACCTGTTACATTGTAATGCCACATGTAGTTGCCCATCTGCTCAAACTGGTTGAGGATCCATACGTCTTCTCTTGTAGCTCTGAGCTCGTGAGTCTTGTCGAAGATCTCCTTCACGTTGGACTCTGTTCCAGGTGTTGCGATCACTTCGCTGGCAACGTTCTTGAGCCAGTCGAATCTCTCGCGGCTCATGCCCTCAGGCAGGATCGCTACGGAATAAACGCCGAGGAGCGCGCTGTCGAATGCGCCGCCTCTGCAGTAGTTGCCTGTCGAAGGCCATACAGCCTTGTGATAGCCTGTATCGAACTGACCTGTTACGAGTTCAGGAACGAGGCAGCCGTAGGAAGCTCCTACCTTGTGGCAGCCTGTCGGGAACCATTTGCCGATCATGCAGATGATGCGGCACTTTACGCCTGAGAGTTCTGGAGGGATAACGATGTAGTTAGGACCGTGGAAGAGTCCGCCGGAATCCTTCTGCTCGTTCTTCCATGTGATACGGAAAAGGTTTACAGGATCGATGTCCCAGAGACCTACGCCTTTCAGCTTTTCGAGGATCTTTTCAGGAACCTTCTCCGGATGCATCTGCTGATCGATCGTCGGCAGGATGATGTTCTGGGCCTTGGCACGCTCGATGTTGTTCTTCAAGCCCTTTTCATAGATAGTGAGATCAAGCATTTTGTACCTCCGTTGTTATAGATAACTGTGTATATTCTTAATGTGCAATGTTTGATATCTAGGATATTTTTATGATGCCAAAAAATTTTTTATATGTCAATAAATATATGTGTTTTCACAGGTATCATTTTTATTTGTTCAGCTCTTCATAGACCGCGCGGAATTTTTCGATATCCGGCTCCAGTTTTATCGGTTCTCCTGCCGCCTTTATGCCGTTCGCGGTATCCTTGAGTCCGTTGCCTGTCACGATGGCTACCACGCTTGCGTCAGCAGGGATCTTTCCTTCCCTGCAGAGCTTTGAAAGCCCTGCCATGCCGGTAACACCCGCAGGTTCTCCGAATACTCCGCACTCCCTGCCGGTCACTCTCATGGCTTCGAGTATCTCATCGTCAGTGACTTCAACAGGAATGCCTCCCGATTCTATTATTGCATTGATGGCCTTGTCAGGGTTGCGAGGCACACCTACCGAGATGGAGTCAGCAAGAGTGTTCTCTTCCATCGGTTCCCATGGTTCTCCGGTGCGCGCCGCCCTGTTGATAGGACATGTGTTGACAGACTGTACGGAAATGATCTTAGGCAGCTTGTCTGTGAATCCGGCGTTGTAAAGGTCTTTGAATCCTTTCCACACTCCGCCGATAGTGCATCCGTCGCCAACCGACAGTGCAACGTAATCAGGGACTTTCCATCCCAGCTGCTCGGCTATCTCGAGAGCGACAGTCTTTTTGCCTTCCATAAGATAGCAGTTGATAGCAGCGTTCCTGTTGTACCAGCCGTACTCATCGATCGCTGCTTTTGAAAGTTCGAAAGTCTCTTCATAATTTCCCTTGACCGAGACGACAGTTGCTCCGAAGATCAGGAGCTGAGCCACCTTGCCGATAGGCGCCCTTTCAGGGACAAAGATGTAAGTTTTAAGTCCGGCTGCTGCGGCATTGCCTGCCAGCGAACTCGCTGCGTTTCCTGTCGAGGAGCATGCTATCGTGTCATAGCCTGCCTCGATAGCCTTCGCAACGCCCATGGAGCTGGCTCTGTCCTTGAGCGACGCGGTCGGATTGAGGCCGTCATCCTTGAGCCAGAACTTTCTGATCCCAAGCTTTTCAGCCATTCTCGGCTCCTCGTAAAGAGGCGACCAGCCTACTCTGAGAGGCGGCTGAACTGTATCCTCCTCTACCGGAAGGAACGGGCGGT
>JAFVPI010000127.1 GCA_017505405.1 Mogibacterium sp. | reverse complement strand
GTTGCAGACAAGGTGATCTTTATGGACGGCGGATACATCGTGGAGCAGGGCACTCCGGATGCGGTGCTCAATCATCCGCAGATGGACAGAACAAAAGACTTCCTTTCCAAGGTGCTGATCTGATCAATCCAGAATATTGAAAAAGGTAACAGAGAAATAATGTACAAAGTATTCATCGACGGAGCTCATGGGACTACAGGGCTCAGAATAAACGAATATCTGGCAGGCCGGTCTGACATACAGGTGCTGGAGATCGATCCGGAGAAACGCAAGGATACTGAAGCCAGAGTAAGAATGATAAAGGAAGCCGATGTCAGCATTTTATGCCTTCCGGATCAGGCTTCCAGAGAGATCGCGGCTGCCGCTCCATTGGATTCGGTGATCATAGATACATCGACAGCGCACCGCACGGATCCGGACTGGACTTACGGAATGCCTGAGCTGACTGCAGAACAGAGGGATAAGATCCGCAGCAGCACACGAATAGCAAACCCGGGCTGCCATGCCAGCGGTTTCATACTTCTGGTAAGACCGCTCATCGAAGCCGGACTGCTTGACAGAGATGCGCTCCTGACATGCTTCTGCGTAACAGGCTACTCAGGAGGCGGAAAGAAGATGATCGCGGACTACGAGAGCGATGAGAGAGCTTCAGACCTTGATTCGCCGGGCCAGTACGCGCTTGGTCAGAGCCACAAGCACCTGCCGGAGATGGTTGCGATGACGGGGATCGATAATGCTCCATGTTTCAGTCCGGTCGTTGCGGATTTCTACAGCGGCATGGTGATGACAGTGCCTCTCCACACATCGATGCTGAAGAACGGAGCCGGCATAGATGATGTAAAGAAAACTTTACATACGAGATATGATAACGAGCCTCTGATCAAAGTGAATGATGAGGCGCCGGAATCAGGCAAGGTCTATTCAAACCCTATGGCCGGCAGTAACGGCATGGAGATGTATGTGACCGGCAATGAGGAGAGAATACTTCTGATCGCCTCGTACGACAATCTCGGCAAGGGAGCGTCAGGCGCGGCGGTCCAGAATCTGAATATAGTTCTTGGGACAGAAGAAACTGCTGGACTGGTATAGAGTCCGGGCAGATCTGTAAAGAGAAAAACAGGAGGAATCTATGGTAAAGATGATAGAAGGCGGCGTCACTGCTGCTACAGGATTCAAAGCAGGCGGAATAAACAGCGGAATTAAGAGCAACTCTGAAAAACCGGATCTGGCTCTCATAGTCAGCGAAGTTCCGGGAAATGCAGCTGCTGTATATACCAAAAATAAAGTGAAGGCGGCTCATATCGCCGTTACAAAAAGGCATCTTGAGAACGGCATAGCCCAGGCTGTGCTGTGCAACAGCGGAAATGCCAATACATGCACCCCGGACGGAGAGGAAGTAGCTGAAAAGGCCACACAGATCGCTGCGGAATGCCTGGGTATAAAGGCTGAAGATGTTCTGCCGGCTGCGACCGGAGTCATAGGAGTACCGCTCCCGATAGAGCCTTTTGAGAAGTCCATGCCTGAGCTTGCAGGCAATCTTTCAAGGACGGGCTCTGCAGATGCAGCGCTTGCCATCCTTACAACTGATACTTATATCAAGGAGTGCGCTGTGCAGTTTGAGGTAGGGGGCACTGTATGTACCCTCGGAGGCATAGCAAAGGGAAGCGGCATGATCCATATCAACATGGGAACCATGCTCAGCTTCATATCCACAGACTGCGCGATCAGCCAGGAGCTTGTCAGCAAGGCGCTCCATGAAGAGATCGCTGACAGCTACAATCAGGTCAGCGTTGACGGAGATACATCCACAAATGATACGGTCGTCGTAATAGCCAACGGCCTGGCAGGCAATCCTGAGATCACCGAGACGGGAGAGGCATATGATGCTTTCTGCGAAGCCCTCCATGTCGTAAGCGTAGAGCTCTCCAAGAAGATAGCCGGTGACGGCGAAGGTTGCACAAAGCTGCTTGAAGCACATGTGAGCGGAGCTCCGGACAAGGAAACAGCACGACTCGTGAGCAAGAGTATCGTCTGCTCCTCGCTGTTCAAGGCAGCCGTGTTTGCATCAGATGCCAACTGGGGAAGGATACTGTGTGCAATAGGCTATACTGACGCAGAATTCGATGCATCGAATATCGATGTAAGCGTAAAGTCTGAAGCCGGCGAAGTGCTTGTATGCAAAGGCTCGGCATCGATACCGTTCGATGATGACTTCGCTACTGAGATACTGTCCAAAGAGTATGTGACGGTCGAGGCTGATCTGCATGATGGAGAAGCTGAAGCATATGCGTGGGGCTGCGACCTTACATATGATTATGTGAAGATCAACGGCTCATACCGCTCATAAAAAGAGGTTTCAAATGGTAAAAGAGAAATACATGGAGAAAGCCAACGTTCTTATCGAGGCTCTCCCTTATATACAGCGGTTCAACCGCAAGATAATAGTCATAAAATACGGCGGAAGCGCCATGATAGATGACGAATTAAAGATGCATGTGATAGAGGACGCTGTGCTTCTTAAGCTTGTCGGATTCAAGCCTGTTATTGTACACGGGGGCGGCAATGAGATAAGCGCCTGGATGAGGAAGACAGGCATAGAGCTGCAGTTCCTGAACGGCCTGAGAGTCACAGATGCAGATACCCTTGAGATAGCAGAAATGGTTCTCGGCAAGGTGAACAGCGATCTTGTGACAATGGCACAGCAGCTCGGAGTAAGGGCATGCGGCATAAGCGGCAAGGACGGAAGACTGCTCACAGTAAAAAGAGCAAAGCCGGGAATGAAAGACATAGGCTTTGTAGGTGAAGTCACAGAGGTAGACACTAAGATAATCACCGACCTTCTGAACGATGATTTTCTGCCTATCATTTATCCTATCGGCATGGATAAGCACGGTCAGTCCTACAATATAAACGGAGACCATGCTGCGGCAGAGATCGCAAAAGCGCTCAAAGCTGACAAGCTGGCATATCTGACCGATACTTCGGGAGTCTGCACCGACCCTGATGATCCGGAATCATTCATATCAGAGCTCTTTGTAGAAGAAGCAGAGAAACTGATAGACGATGGCATCATAACAGGCGGCATGATCCCTAAAGTGCGCAACTGTTTCCGCTCAATAGAAGGAGGCGTCAACCGGGTGCATATCCTTAACGGAAGCATTCCTCACTGCCTGCTTCTTGAGATATTCACCGACAGAGGTGTCGGCACCGTGATAATGAAAGACGGTGTAAAGTACTACAACAGAGAGAGGAGTGAGTGATGGACCGCAGCCATATCAAGGAACTGGACGCAAAGTATATCGTCCATACATATAACCGCTATGATGTGGTCGTCGATCATGCCTGCGGGGCGGTGGTCACCGATGCGGATGGCAGGGAGTATGTGGACTTCTGCAGCGGATATGCTGCAAATTCTCTGGGATATCAGAATGAAGCATGGCTGGATGCTGTCATAGGGCAGCTGAAAAAAGTACAGCATGCATCGAATCTGTACTATACAGAACCGGGTCCTCTGCTTGCCGAAAAGCTTGTGACCAGAAGCGGACTGTGCAAGGTGTGGTTCGCAAATTCGGGAGGAGAGGCAAACGAAGCTGCCATAAAGACGGCAAGAAAGTACGGCAATACTCTCGCAGACCATAAGAAGAACACGATAATCTCGCTTAAGAAATCGTTCCACGGAAGGACGCTTGCCACGGTTACTGCAACCGGCCTCGCGGAAGCTCAGGAGGTATTTGCACCTCTCGTGCCGGGCTTCGTGCATGCGGAGATCGATGATGCCGAAGCTCTGGAGAAGCTGGCCGATCAGTACGATCCATGCGCTTTCCTGATGGAACTTGTGCAGGGCGAGGGCGGAGTACATGCTCTTGATCAGGAATTTGTTGACAAGGCGGCAGAACTCTGCAAAAGCAGAGATATCCTCTTCATAGATGATGAAGTGCAGGTGGGGATCGGCAGGAGCGGAACCTTGTTCGCCTTTGAGCAGTATGGCATCAAGCCGGATATCGTCTCGTTTGCGAAGGGCATAGGAGCAGGTCTGCCGATAGGAGGTATAATCTGCGGCCCGAAGACCTGCGATGTGCTGGTACCGGGCGATCATGGCTCAACATTCGGCATGAATCCGGTTGCATGCGCAGGAGGCTGCGTGGTGCTCGACACAATGGATGATGCATTTCTTGAGTCGGTAAAAGCTAAATCGGAAATGATCAGAAGCGAGCTTCTGCAGATG
>JAFVPI010000126.1 GCA_017505405.1 Mogibacterium sp. | reverse complement strand
GCAACGATATCCGACACATCCGCTGTCGGCTCGTTCCTCGAAAATACTTCTTCAGCCGTCACTTCGGCAAAATCCAGAATCCTTATCATCTTTATACCTGTTAAAGTCTCTCAAGCAGCCTGTTTATGGCTGCGCTCTTGAAATTATAGCCCGACTTGTTTGTTATCAGGCGTGTGCTGATATCCATTATCTCCTCGTACACTTCGAGATCGTTCGCTCTCAGCGTATTGCCGGTCTCCACCAGATCGACTATCACATCGGAGAGCCCGAGTATAGGCGCGATCTCTATTGAACCGTTCAGTTTTATAATATCTATATCACGGCCTTTTGACGAGTAAAAATCCTGCGCAATGTTGACGAACTTTGTGGCGACCCTCAGAGGATACTCGGATTCGTCCCTGAATCCTTTCGGCGCGGCCACCACCATGCGGCAGATCCCGGTGCCCAGATCCCTGAGTTCATAAACATTCGGCTCATACTCAAGCAGTATGTCCCTGCCGCATGCTCCTACATCCGCCGCGCCGCGCTCCACATAAATAGGAACATCTGACGGCTTCACCCAGAAGTATCTGACGCCTGCTTCCTTATTCTCAAAGACAAGCTTGCGTCCGTTGAATATGTCATCACATCCGTATCCCGCCTGCTCAAACATCTTATATACTTTTTCACCCAGCCTTCCCTTAGGAAGGGCTACATTTATTATAGTTCCCAAATCTCTTTCCTCTTGCTGCCTGCTATCTGTCGTAAAAGTTTTCTATCGCCCTGTCTCCTGCCGTCCTTCCGAGCATGCCCAGCGTATCCATGTAGATCGCGAATCCGATGGCCCGCGACTTCTTCTTCATTCTGCGCATGAGCTTGTCGTATCTTCCGCCTATGAGCACGCACTCAGGTATGCTGTCTATGTAGCCCTCGAACGCCATGCCGTTATAGTAATTTGTATCGCCTACGATAGAGAAGTCCAGCACTATCTTGCGCCCTTCCTTCTCCCCGCTCTCAGGATAAAGCCCTCTCAGAACATCCGCCAGCTCTCCGACTTCCGCCTCGGCCTCAGTCCCCCTGCAGATCTCTGCAACGCGCGGCATCACTTCAGGCGGAGTTCCGTATACCTTAAGCAGCTCGGTAAGCGTACGGCATTTCTCCTCAGGTATGTCGTTTTCCGCGCACAGGCTTTCTATTCCGTGAAGGTTTTTGGCGCTTACCAGCCTCAGGAGCTCGCTTCTTACAGATCCCGAATCCGTCATTCCGTCGACAAGCAGTGTAAGCATGTCTATATCAGATACCCTGAGGATGTAATCGTATTCTTCGGCTACCAGCGCCAGACTCTTCTCCGCGAGATCGATTACCTCAGCAGCTACCGGATTGCCTGCATCGCCTATGCATTCCAGACCCATCTGCATTATCTCACGGAAGGTGCCTGTACTGCCGGATACTCTGTAGACGTTCTCGTCATAAAACAATCTGTTGAGGCATGAAGGCTTATCTTCTATGTTCTTTACGATCGACAGCGTTACGTCAGGCTTCAGCGCCTTGAGTCTTCCGTTCGTGTCCGTAAAGGTGATGACCCTGTCAGACAGCAGGAAATCCTTGTTTCTGCTGTAAAGATCGTAGTCCTCGAATTTTCTCATTCTGTATGAGCGGTATCCCGCTCTGCTGTACAGCGTCCTCAGCGCGAATATCCTTCGCTCCGTACGTGTCAGCACATTATCATCATACTGCATCTGTTTCTCCGAATTTCACAAGTTTTGAATTGCTTTATCACTTTACCACGCTAAATCGCTAAAGTCAATCGACCCCTTGTATTTCCTCACGTCCATCATTTCTACTCAAAAAAATAACAGAAGCGGTGGCCCATTCCATCGCTCCTGTCATATTGTCTTAGGTATTATATGGAAAATGTTATATGGAGGTTTCTTTCAGAGTTTCTCTCTGTACATCCATATGATATTCCACAATTATGTTGAATGCGTGATGTTTATGAGAATGATATTTGTAGAAACCTAGAAAAATACGCCCTTTATCCAGATCTCAAGGCCTATGCCTATCAGTATGAGACCCCCGAGTATTGATGCCCTCCCGGCCAGAAGCTCGCCGAGTCTGCGCCCTATTCTCAGGCCTGCCAGACAGATGAACAGAGTCACTACTCCGATGATCAGCGATGACACGAGCGCCTGCATCGTGTTATATGCCGCCGTTGTGAATCCTACCGAAAGCGCATCGATCGATGTTGCAACGCCCTGCATCATCAGAGCCCCGAATCCCAGCTTAGCTGCGTCTGACGGCTCCTTATCTTCCGCTACGTCACCGCCGGCCTTGCTGGCGCGGAGTTCTTCGATGCCGTCTTTCAGCAGCCCGCCGCCTATGATCAGAAGCAGCACGAGAGCTATCCATGGGATCAGAGGACTGAACCATGTAAACAGTCTGGCAGCCTCCGTGACCAGAAGCCATCCTATCATCGGCATCATAAACTGGAAGCCGGCGAACGTTCCCGCTATAGAGAACATTCGTCCCGCCTTCATTCCGCTGTCGGCCAGACCGTTTGCAACAGACACGCTGAAAGCATCCATCGCAAGCCCGATCCCGAGCAATACGCTGGTTATAAGCAGTTCTGTACTCAATTCATCCCCTTACAATTGACAGTTACAGCTGATTGATCTCTTTTATCGCCCTGAGGAGTTTCGGGAACTCCCTCTTCTTCGGCAGCCTCACACGTGCCGCTGTGGAGTCCAGCCCTTTGAAGTCATACCCGTCGATGACCAGTACGCCTCTTTTGAAGAATTCGTCCTTCAGATTGATCTCTTTATCATCGTGATAGAGCAGGAGCAGCGAGTTGGTGTCGAGAGTCTCCGCCATGTGGAGCCTTCCCGACGCGCCTTCAGGATTATGCCTGGTGCATCCAAGCTCCCTGCGTATCTCTTTCTTCATGCCCGCGAAAGCCTTCCTGCTTCTGGCAATAAACTCACTATGCTTCAGGGCCTCTGCAGCTACCTCGCGCGAAAGCTCGCCCACCATGTAAGGATCCACCATCTTGTTCATGCAGTGAATGAGCTCCTTGCATGCAATAATGTAGCCGACCCTCATGCCCGCAAGGCCAAAGCCTTTTGACAGGGTGCGCACCACTGCCAGATTAGG
>JAFVPI010000125.1 GCA_017505405.1 Mogibacterium sp. | reverse complement strand
GCGCCGGATCATATCCCGCCCGGAATGAGCGGGGCTGAACGCAGCCATTACATTGCGCACGTAATTAAATTGCGGCTTTAAGCTTTGAAAAACAGTTTCGAATGCTTATGAGCGATAAACTCCGGAAGGGATATGTCCGGGGTAGCAGCGGCCGCTGTCAATAATACACTCAGTGAAGGGAAGTACATAAATATGGGTTTAATGGAAAAGATCTTCGGAGATCTTAACACAAAGGAAGTCAGAAAAGTCGAAAAGATAGTAGACGTCATCGAGTCCTACGATGAAGCTATGCAGGCTCTTTCTGACGACGAACTTAGAGGAAAAACCGGGGAATTCAAGGCAAGACTTGCTGAGGGCGAGACTCTCGATGACATACTCCCTGAAGCGTTTGCCGTATGCCGCGAGGCAGCATGGCGTTCGCTGGGAATGAAGCACTTCAGAGTGCAGCTCATTGGAGGAGTGGTCCTGCATCAGGGCCGCATTTCTGAGATGAAGACCGGTGAAGGTAAGACTCTGGTAGCGACACTGCCAGCCTACCTCAATGCTCTTGAGGGACGCGGAGTACACGTTGTTACAGTCAACGATTACCTGGCCAAGCGTGACGCGGAGTGGATGGGCAAGCTCTATTCCTTCCTCGGGCTCAAGGTAGGCTGCGTCATACACGCGGTCGAAGGCAAGGCCAGACACGATCAGTACATGGCTGACATCACCTACGGTACAAACAACGAGTTCGGTTTCGACTACCTGCGCGACAATATGGTCACGTATAAAGAGGACCTAACTCAGCGAGAACTCAACTACGCCATCGTCGACGAGGTCGACTCGATCCTCATCGATGAGGCCAGGACGCCGCTCATCATATCCGGAAGAGGCGTTGACTCCAGCGTGATGTACAGAAATGCCAACACCTTCGTAAAGACACTCAACGAGGAAGTTGATTACAAGGTGGAGGAGAAGGACAATCAGGTTTCGCTGACCGATGAGGGCGTAAAGCTCTGCGAGGCTTACTTCAAGATAGATAACTTCTCGGATCCTGACAACATGGAGCTCAACCACTACGTGCATCAGGCTCTGCGTGCTAACTTCCTGATGAAGAAAGACGTCGACTATATCGTGAAGGACGGCGAGATCCTCATCGTAGATGAGTTCACAGGACGCCTCATGTACGGAAGACGCTTCAGCAACGGTCTGCACCAGGCGATCGAGGCCAAGGAAGGAGTGAAGGTCAGATCCGAGTCAAAGACACTCGCTACCATCACTCTCCAGAACTACTTCAGGATGTATAACAAGCTTGCCGGAATGACCGGTACTGCAAAGACCGAAGAGGACGAGTTCCGCGACATCTACAACATGGACGTAGTTGTCATACCTACCAACAAGCCGGTGATCAGAGATGACAGGCAGGACTCTGTATATGCACATCAGAAGGCCAAGTATAAGGCCATAGTCAACAGGGTCGTCGAGGCCCATGAGACAGGGCAGCCTGTTCTGGTAGGAACCATCTCGATCGAGATATCCGAGCTCATCAGCAACATGCTCAAGAAACGCGGCGTAAAGCACAACGTGCTGAACGCGAAGCACCACGAGCAGGAGGCTGAGATCGTCGCAGAAGCCGGCAGACTCGGAGCCGTAACGATCGCGACCAACATGGCCGGCCGTGGTACCGATATCATCCTGGGCGGCAACCCGGATTTCGAAGCCCGCAGGCAGATGCGCAGGGACGGATACACGCCTGAGCAGATATCTTTCGCTACAGGTTTTGAAAAATCAGATGATCCGGAGATGCTTGAGGCGCGTGCAAAATACAATGAGCTCCATGAGCAGATCAAAAAGGAGAGAGCTCCTGAGCAGCAGAAGGTGAAGGAACTCGGCGGACTCTGCATAGTCGGAACGGAGCGCCACGAGTCGAGGCGTATCGATAATCAGCTCAGAGGACGTTCCGGACGTCAGGGCGACCCGGGCAACACGCAGTTCTTCATCGCTCTTGAAGATGACCTGATGAGACTCTTCGGAGGCGAGAGGATGCAGGGCATACTCGAAAGAGTAGGACTTGATGAGGACGAGCCGCTCGAAGCGGGGATGCTTTCAAGATCGATCGAGGGCGCCCAGAAGAAAGTCGAAGGCAAGAACTTCGGCATACGTAAATACGTGCTGCAGTACGACAACGTAATGAACAAGCAGCGTGAGATCATATATGATCAGAGGCGCATGGTGCTGAACGGCGAGGACGTTTCGGGTTATATAAAGAACATGACATACGAGCTGATCGACGGCATAGTCGACCCGGTAGTCATGGAGTCCAGATATTCAGAGGAATGGGATCTTAAGAGGATAACCGACGGGCTCGAGCAGATCACGCCTAACTTCAGGGGCAGGCTCAGAACTGACGAGGATTACCTGAAGGGCCTCGATGAGAATACTCTCAAGGACGATATAAAGCAGATCTTCGATGAGCTTTACGAAGAAAAGGAAGCTGAGATCGGAAGCGAGCAGATGAGGGAAGTCGAGCGTATGATCCTCCTGAGGGTCGTAGACAACCGCTGGATGGATCACATCGACGCCATGGATCAGCTGAAAGACGGAATCGGTCTCAGAGGGATCGGACAGCAGGACCCGGCTGTAGCCTATGCACAGGAAGGCTTCGCAATGTTCGATGAGATGGTCGCAGATATCAGGGAAGAGACAGTCAAGTTCTGCTACAACGTGACAGTGACCACAAAGACCGAGAGACGCAATGTTGTGAGCGGAAACACATCCGCTGCAAAGGAGGAGTACAGGGACGATACTGCAGCCCAGGCAAAGGCAAAGGGCGGCAATATGCCGGCGGCAGCTCCGAAGGCCGATAAGACAGGCAAGCAGGAGACCATAAGGCGCGACATGCCTAAGGTAGGCAGAAATGATCCTTGTCCATGCGGAAGCGGCAAGAAGTACAAGAACTGCTGCGGCCGCAACGCATAATAGATAGTAGTTAAATATGAGGAACGAAAGGAGTCCGGCATGTTGACATTTGTTATTATTCTGGTGATCGTAGTGGCTGTGTTCTTCGCACTTACCTACAATTCGCTGACTAAGGACAAAAACCGCATCGAGCTTGCCGAAGTTGAGCTTCGCAAGTATGAGGAAGCGGGCGATCCTAAGGACATCGACAATGCGAAGAAGTATTACAGCGCTGTGCTTCGTGACTATAACAACAAGGTCGAGAGCTTCCCGACCAGCCTTGTCGCGAACATGTTCAACTTTCCTAAGATGCATACCGAGGAATTCGATGAAGGTCTCTAGGGGGATATTATCATGAGAACTATCAAGACACGCAGCACAGGCATCCTGAGACGGGCTGCTGCTGTGCTGGCGATCGCGGCGGTCGCAGTCATGATGATGCCGTTCATGACTGCCGGCACCGGCAGTTATGCAAGCGACAACACGATGTACACCACCAATTATGATGTCACCGTCGATGTTGCGAAAAACAATTCCTATGATTTTCATGAGCACCTCGACATGTACTATGTCACGGCTCATCACGGCATATACAGATACCTGCCTATGCAGGGCCAGAAGATCTCAGGGATCAGAGTACCCGGATACGAATATGATACCTATACGCAGTCCGGCTATCAGGTTATAAAAATCGGAAGCGGAAGCTTTACCCTTACCGGGGAGAACCCTTATGACATCCTTTATAACATTGCGATGTATGAGGATGAGAATAATGAAAAGGACATGCTGCTCCTCAACCTGATACCGACCGACTGGGAGACTGATATAGGGTCGAGCAAGTGCGTGGTCAATCTGCCTAAGGAGGCTGATCTCAGCAAGGCTAAAGTCTATTCCGGATCATACGGCACTGCTTCCAATGAGGACAATGCAGTTCTGGAGACAGGCAATGACGGAAAGACCATCACGGTCACCGCAAAGGACATACCTGCGCACCACGGCGTGACGCTCCAGCTTGAACTTCCGCAGGGATACTGGGAAGGCGCTCCGCAGTTCGGAAAACTGAGCGTTGCCAATATGTTCCTGTTCCTGCTCGGACCTGTCGGAGCCATTCTGCTCTGGTATCTCTACGGCAGAGACAAGCACATGGTAAAGACTCTCGAGTTCTATCCTCCGGATGATCTTACTCCGGGAGAGATCGGCTACCTTGTGGACGGCAGAGCCGACAAGCAGGATGTTATCTCTACGATCGTATATCTTGCAGACAAGGGATATCTGGAGATCGAGGAGATGGACAGAAAGAAATTCAGGTTCATCGGGATCAGAGAACCGGGTACTGAAGTTCCGCAGTATGTGCGTTCGATTTATTACGGCATATTCCCTGGCGAAAAGAGGGTAAGGACCAGCGATCAGCTCGGTTCATCAACAACGTTCGGTAAGAAGTATCTTAAGTCCAAAGAGCAGCTTGAGGATATGTTCAAGGGCAGCAGGGCGATAATCAGGCCTGATTCCAAAATGGCGAGAGTCGGCTGCACTATAGCATCACTGGTTCCGTCCGCGGCATACATAACCTGGGCGGGGATCAACGGCGATGAGATGGGGATGTTCATGCTGGCCTGGGCGGCAATACATATCCTGATCTCAGTGTCGCTCATGTGCTCTGTCTACGACAACATCAGATCCTCATCGAAAGTGATGACAGTCATCAAGAGCCTTGGCGCCATCTGGTTCTTTACTATCGGGCTGGGTGTACTTCCGCTTGCTTCGGATGCTCTGAGCCTGATAGCGCAGCCAAAGGCGATAGCATTGGTGATGTATCTGGTGATAGGTACTCTGATAAGCATGTTCTTCGCTGTAATTGCGATCGCAAAGACGGATTCGTATACTGATCTTCTCGGCAGAGTGCTCGGGTTCAGAGACTTTATCAGGACTGCTGAACTCGATAAGCTTAATGAACTCGTCGAAGAAGACCCTCAGTATTTCTACCATATAATGCCTTACGCTTACGTGTTTGGTCTGAGCAACAAGTGGATCAGGAACTTCGAGGATCTCCCTGTAGTTGCTCCGAACTGGTACCGCGGCACCAGCAGCTTCGACAGATTCGACTACTATATGATGGGCAGAATGATGAGCGACTGCAGCGCGAGTGTGGGCAACAACATAGTCATTCCTTCACAGTCGTATGGTTCCGGAGGCTCCGGCGGAGGCTGGAGCAGCGGAGGCGGCGGAGGCTGGAGCGGCGGAGGCGGCTTCAGTGGAGGCGGCTTCAGCGGCGGCGGATCCGGAGGCGGCGGAGGCGGCGGCTGGTAAAGCCCGGCCTGTCCCGGCGACACGCATGGCGTTCGCCTCACTGCGGACCAGAGATAATACATGAATAAAAAATATATAATATTTGATTTTGACGGCACTCTTGCCAACACCAACAATATAATCATCGCATCCTGGCAGGCGACTTTTGAGCACTATCTGGGATACACTCTGCCGGTCAGGGAGATCGAGGCTACCTTCGGAGAAGTGCTCGTGAACACGATAGGCAGGCTGATTCCCGATGCTCCTGCAAACGAGGTCGTTGATTATTACAGGGCGTATCAGGACGCGCATCAGCATGACTACGAAGTCTATGTCTTTGAGGGTATAAGGGAACTTCTTGAGCAGCTCAGGGAACGCGGATGTGTCATAGGTGTAGGCACCTCCAGAACTGCATTCAGCTTCTGGAATTACATGAAGAAACTCGGAATGGACGGTTATGTGGACGAAGTTGTCACTATAAATGACGTGACTTCCCACAAGCCGGATCCCGAGACAATAAATGCCGTTCTTATAAAGATGATGGCTCATGCCGGAGAACCGTATGACAGCGCAGCCGGGATCCCGGATACTGTGCGTGATGCCACGGTAATGGTAGGTGATACAAAGTATGACATAGGCTGCGCCAACAACGCCGGTGTTGACAGCGTGATGGTTGGCTGGAGCCATTATGTCGATGAAGACGCCATGCTGGCTGACGGTTTTGTGCCGACATACCGCATGGAAAGACCTGAGCAGCTGCTAGAGATAATCTGATATGAACATGAATCTTGTAACATTCCTGCATGTAATAATTGAATCGGGCTTTGCGCTGCTCTGCCTGCTTGCTTTGCTTTCCCTGCGCCTGTACGATACGGCTGAGCGCAAGGCGACAAAAGTACTGAGAGCCTGCCTGCTCATGAACACGCTGATCAATATTGCTGACTCGTTTGCCTATGTTTACCGCGGGGATACGTCGCACCTCGGATACATCCTGGTACGGATAAGCAATTTTACCGTTTTTGCCGGAATGCTTGCGCTGCTCGCGCTCGGAAACAAACTGCTCGATGTATTGCTTGAGGAAAGAGGCGCGGGTGAAGACAAGAGACAGCGCAACGCCGTCTTCGGCATATGCGCAGCAGGCGTGGCACTGCTCATCATCAACGGCCTTTTCCACTTTCTCTACAGCTTTGACGGGCAGAATTATTATCACAGAGAAGCCTTTTTCCCTTTGCTCTTTGTGATCACAGCAACTGCCATCATAGTTCTGATAATCAGAACTGTTAAAGAACGTAAAAACCTCCCTGAAAAAGAATACCGGGCATTGATGTGCATCTGGGTGCTTCCGGTACTGGGAGCGCTGGCTCAGACGCTGCATTACGGAATATCGCTTGCAAACATATGCAATTCCATAGCTGTCATGATAATGACACTGGTATTCATACGGGAGATCATTGCAGAACTGTCGGTAATAAAGAGCTTTATACTGAACGGAGAAAGTGTTGAGCGCATTTCGGACGATCTGGACGGCTTTCTCAAAGGCATCGGTACGGAAAGACAGAACCGCATCAGGATACGCTTTACGGTCGAAGAGGCCCTGCTCAGCCTGTGGAAGCGCTTCGGGGACTATAACATGGTAAAGGTGATCGCGAGCGTAAGATTCGGAAAGCCGTCGATCAGGATAGAGCATAAAGGCGAATCGTTCAATCCTTTCAGCAGGACCAAATCCTACGTTGAGGACTGGAGCCGCGGATTGCTTGCTTCTGCCGGCATCAGCCCGATGTACGGTTATTCGCATGGGACCAACATAATAAAGATACCGATGCGCAGGATGAGCATCAATCCTGTCGTCGCAGTAATTTTTGCGATCGTTTTCGGCATTATCGCAGGCAGCGTTGCCATGATCACACTGTCTGAGGGTGACGCGCAATACGTGACAAACGGGCTCCTGATGCCTGTATATGATCTGTGGAACAACATTCTGTACAGCGTGTCTGCGCCTGCGATGCTCATCATAGTCATGTCCACCATGCTGGACACCCGCGAAGTATCTGAACAGGGCGGAAGCGCGAGCATCGTTACAGGCAGATACTTTATCGTAAGCCTGATACTCGGCGTGATCACCATAGTGGCAGCCGTGCTGATGACCGGAAACAAGCTTGCTTTCAACGGGTTCTCGAGGAACACCCTGTCGAATCTTATAAGAGGACTCTTCAGCATAATACCTGCGAATCTGCTCGATCCTATAAGGGATTTCAACACTGCCCAGCTCATACTGATGGGCATAATATTCGCATATGCAACAATGGCAGTGGGCCAGCAGGCAAGCGGTATCGCAAATCTTATACATGAGCTTAACCTGCTGAGCATGCAGCTGGCACAGTGGATCGCAGAGCTTATGCCTGCGTTTACGATCTTCCTGACAGCGCAGCTTATGGTCAGCCACAATGCCCAGCTCCTGACATCGCTTCTGATAGTAATACCTTTTTCACTGATAGTATCGGTGATCATTATGGCCGCGATGCTTCTGCTTGTGAGCAGGAGGTTTGGAGTAAAACCGGCAGTGCTGTTACATAAACTCTGGCCGTCGTTCATGCTCACCCTTAAAAACGGACTTGACTCAGACTCTTATGCACTTGCAGAAAAGGCGTGCATAAAAAGCTTCGGCATGCAGAAGATATTTACGCAGAGGATGCTGCCTCTCGGACTGGTGCTTTATATGCCGGCAAGCATTATAGGAATGAGTTCTTTCGTCGTATTTGCCGCTCTCAGGAGCGGAGCGCGCATAACGCCTGTATGGATACTTACGGCGATAGTTTTTGCGCTGATCCTGCTCGTTGCGGCGCCGCCTATACCGGGTGTGAATCTGCTGTCATATGTAGTAATAATCGGACAGCTGGGAATAGGGAAAGAATACGTGATCGCAGCCATGATCTTCGACATTCTGTTCAATGAGTTCGGAGCTGCGGCCAACCAGCTGATGCTGCATCTCGACATGATAATGCAGGCAGAACACATGGGTCTTCTGAACCGGTCCGTTCTGAAAGACGATACTGTATAGAGTGATCTGACCTGAAATCTTTATGCAATTGGAGGAAAAATGTTACAGCTTGATGAAATAAGAAGCCAGCTTCCGGCTCTTAAGGAGCAGATAGCGGAAGTGGGAGGCTATCTTTGACCCGGCGGGTCTTGAAAAAAGGATAAAAGAGCTCGGGGACGAGAGCCTCAAAGAAGGATTCTGGAACGATCAGAAGAATGCGCAGAAAGTGCTCAAGGAGAAGAAGTCTCTTGAGGACAAGCTTGGCTTGTATAAAAGGCTTTCATCTGAGGCGGATGAACTGCCTGAGCTTATAGATATAGCAGAAGAACTTGAGGATGAGGATGAGGCTAAAAGCGTTATCGCAGGCTTCAATAAGCTTTCAGATGAACTGGAAGACCTCAAGACTAACATGCTGCTGTCCGGAAAATACGACAGCAAGGACTGTATACTGAGCATACATTCAGGTACGGGCGGGGTCGACGCCAACGACTGGGCGGAGATGCTCGAAAGGATGTATCTGAGATACTGTGAAAAGAAAGGCTTCAAAACGAAGATACTCGACCGGCAGGATGACGTGGATTACGGCATCAAGAGCTCTACCATAGAGGTGAGCGGTGACAACGCATACGGACTGCTCAAATCCGAGACAGGTGTGCACAGACTGGTGCGCATATCGCCTTTCAACGCCATGGGCAAGAGGCAGACATCGTTTGCTGCCGTTGAGGTAGTTCCTGACATAGGCGACGATATAGAGGTCAACATCGACCCTAACGATCTTAAAATTGACACATACAGATCGGGCGGCGCGGGCGGCCAGCATGTCAACACGACAGATTCGGCTGTACGGATCACTCACATACCGACAGGTATCGTGGTCACATGCCAGAATGAGCGGTCGCAGATAATGAACCGCGAGGTCGCGATGAAGATCCTTATCTCGAAACTCACCCGTATAGCGGAGGAGGCGCACAAGGAGAACCTTAACGAGATAAAGGGCGACCAGTCGATGGCTACATGGGGCTCGCAGATCAGAAATTACGTTTTTCAGCCGTATACGATGGTGAAGGATACGCGTACAGGAGCCGAAGTCGGCAACGTGGAGGCTGTAATGGATGGAGACATAGATGTTTTCGTCCGCGCAAAGCTTTCACAGGACGCTGCATCGGCAAACGGATAACCAATAAATGCTTAGATTGTTTACAGGCAGGGAGAATATTGACAAGGAGCGTTTCATCTATGACCGTGTAAAAGAGCATGGGGGTGAGACGCTTGTTTTGGTGCCTGATCAGTACACTCTGGTGGCAGAAGAGCAGGCTCTGAAATATCTTGAGACTGACTGCCTGTTCAATGTTGAGGTCAGCTCGATGAACCGCCTCGGGCTCAAAGTGCTGACAGAGCAGGGTACGGAGTCGGTGAGGATGATCGACAAGTACGGGCGGTTCATGCTCCTGTCGATGCTTATACGCGAGCATGCCGGTGATTTTGATATATTCAGCAAGGTAGCGGGCAAGCTTACTTTCACCTCCATGCTCAATGACTTTATTTCCGAATTCAAGCAGCAGGACTGCACTATCGAAAAGCTTCAGGAGATGAGCGGTGATGCCGGCGGCGACCCTATACTCGAAGCCAAGCTGAAAGAACTCAGCGGTGTCATAACGGCATATGAAGAAGCCATAAAAGGAAAGTATACTGACTCCGAAGACTACATAGCCATGTATGTCAGCGCAATAAAAGACTCGAAGCTCGTGCGGGGCAAAAGGATCTGGATCTACGGATATGACAGCATCACTCCTAAATTTGCGGGTGCCGTGATGGAGCTCGCAAAGGCTGCTGAATCGGTCGGCTTCATCGTCAACAGGAGCGATTTTTCTCTTGATGAGCGCCTTACTGCATCACTGATACAGCTTGGTGCAGATAACAACATAGACGTCAGCTGTGAGGAGATACCGGCCTCTTATGAGATGAAAAGGAGCGAAACTGTAAAGCGCCTGGAGAGGTCCCTCTGGAAGGATGTGCTGAGTCCGGCTGAAAAAGCAGAGAACGAGGATTTCGTGCCTGAAGACCTCACGATAGTTTGCGCTGCCAATCCATATTATGAGGCTGAAAGCGCGGCCGCATATGTATGGCATCTCATCAGGGATCTCGGATACAGGATGCGCGAGATACAGCTGATAGCAAATGATGAAGGCGAAATGCAGCCTATAATAAGGCGGGTCTTCGAAGAATACGGACTGCCTGTCTTTGCGGATACCTCCAGGGACATCACAGACAGCGCCGCCGTAGGCTTTATAGTCAATCTTCTCGAATTCCTGGTCCACCGGAAGTCGTCGCAGTATCTTTTTGCCATGCTGAAAACAGGGCTCACGGATCATGATGACGGTGACATAGAAGATCTCGAAAATTACGCAAGAGGATACCGCATAAAGGGATCCATGTGGGACAAACCGTTCAGGTACGGCAGGGATGATCTCGGAGAAGCAGCATTCGACAGACTCGATGCCATGAGGGCAGATATATCCGGCTCGGTCGCAAAGCTTGCCGTGACAGCAAAAGCCGCAACAGTAAGCAGGTTCATAAAAGATTTCAAAGCATATCTGGACGATGAATGGAAACTGGCGGACAGAGTTGAAAAAGCCGCGGCTGCGCAGGATGAAGCAGGCCTGCACGATGAAGCGCAGCGCATGACCCAGAGCTTCACAAAGGCCATGGAGCTCCTCGATCAGATAGACGGCATAATGGGGGATTCCGCGATGGATCTCGCGGAGTTCACAGACATATACGTTGCCGGGCTGTCTGATGTCGAGGTGGGAGTGATACCTCCGTCGGTCGACGGACTTTCGATGGGCACCATGATAAGGACCAGACCGCGTCAGATGAAGGCTGCGGTGATACTCGGAGCATGCGAAGGAGTGATGCCTCTTTCGCCTCAGACAGAAGGCCTGTTCTCGCTTGACGAGAAGGAGTATTTCAAGACTAAAGGGTTTGCTCTCGGAAGCCTGGATGACATAAAAATGGATGAAGAGAATGCTGCCATGTACCGCATGATGGCAAGGCCTTCAGAAAAGATATATATAAGCTGGGCCATGACGGATGCCGGGGGCAGGGACACAAGTCCGTCGCCTGTAATAGGATCATTAAAGACGCTGTTCCCGCGTATAGATGCTGACGGACTGATCCGCAAGGACATAATCAGCATTGAGAGGGGAGAGACTCTTAAGGCCGGCGAGACCGATAAGATCAACACCGCAGGAGACGGCATGAGGCATCTCATAAACCGCATCAAGGATGCAAATGCCCCTGAAGAACCTGATGCTCTCACCAGAGCGATGATGTGCTGGTATGCTGACAACCGCAGGGATGACCTGGATGTCATGCTGAAGGCGGCGGCTTACGATAATGTACAGCGCCCTCTGAGCCGTGCAGCGGCAAAGGACCTTTACTGCAGAAGGGACGGCAGTCTTTCGCTTAGTGCATCATCGATAGGCAATTATATCGACTGTCCGTTCAGATACTTTATAGACAGAGGTCTCAGACCGAAGGAGGAGAGGACCTTTGCGAGCGACGCCCGCTCGGTGGGTGATGTCTATCACGAGTGCCTCATGGCTGTTGCAAGACAGATAATGAAAGAGGAAGAGATACCTGACGATGATTCTCTCGAAGAGCTGGTAACAGCCGCTCTTGATGATCTGTCGGAGAACTATATGGGAGGACTCTTCATATCCACGGGATGTGAAGAATACCGCATGAGCCGCATACGCGAGATCTGCGCTTCGGCTGCAAAAGCCATGGCTGCTCAGCTGTCTGCCGGATCCGTGATAAGCGCTTCGTTTGAAGAACCTTTCGGAAGAAATGCAGAGATCGGACCTCTCAGGTTCAGAGCCGGCGACAGTGATGTATATGTTGAGGGAAAGATAGACCGTGCGGATATCATGGATGTTGGCGGTGAGAACCGCGTGCGCATCATAGATTACAAGACGGGGAGCGATAAGCTGGATATATGGAAGATGCGGCAGGGATATAAGATGCAGCTTATGATATATCTCATCTCCGCCGCTACCGGAGATCTCACTCCGGCAGGCATGTTCTATTTCAACATAAAGGATCCTATTGAATCCATAAACGACAAGAGCGAAAATCAGATCGCTACGCTGCTCGCGAAGGAAGCGGAAGACGAATTCAAGCTTAAAGGCGCTTTCATAAATGAAGAGGGCGTGCTCAGTGCCATGCCTGAGAAGGTGCTGACATCCGCAAAAGGCGCGATGAGCCGCGAGGAATATGAAGAAGTCCGCAGGGATGTGATCGCACGCATAGAAGAAACGGCAGAAGGGATCCTCGGCGGAAAAATAGACATCAGGCCGCTCCGGGTCGACAGCAGACTCGCCTGCGGTTACTGCAGCTATAAGCCTGTATGCAGAAGAGACCGGGGATACGTTAAGAATTCATACCGCCAGATCGAACCAAAGCCTAAAGAAAAAGCATGATCGAAACAGTTTCAGTAGGGAGCAGCAGCTCCGGAAATTCATATATTATAATGACGGAAGGCCGTACTATCCTCCTGGATGCGGGACTCACGGCCAAAAGAATAATCGGCGCTCTTGAACATCTCGGCAAAGACCCTGCCGATGTAGATGCGGTGCTTATCACTCACGAGCATGTCGACCATGTAAAAAGTGTGAGAGCCATATCCCGCAAGTGCTGCAATGCGTTCTTCTACGCGAGCCGCGGCACTGTGGAAAGCACCGAATGCTTCAGCCATGTGCCTCAGGAGAGGATCATACTTTTATCCGCCGGGGAGATAGTCAGGCTGGATAACGATGATGACATGGAGATAGGCGCTTTTCCGCTGAGCCATGATGCAGCTGAACCGCTCGGCTTCACCATAACATCGGGCGGTGAAAAGCTTGCGGTCGTTACGGACACCGGTATGGTGAGCGATGAGATATATGCAGCCATAAGCGATGCGGACTATCTTGTGTTTGAAGCGAATCATGATGTGGACATGCTTATGTTCGGAGACTATCCATATCCTGTAAAGGTCAGGATAAAGGGTGAAAAAGGGCATCTGTCGAATGACTATGCCGGTGATGTGCTTGCCAGCATCCTTTCGGACAGAAAGGCCGGCAGGGCAGACAGCCCGCTCCGTATCATGCTGGCCCATCTCAGCTTCCACAACAACGCTCCGCTGTTTGCACGGCAGACAGTTGAAGACGCGCTCGGAGCAGCCGGGTTCCGGAGAGGTAAAGATTATACGCTGGAAGTAGCCGCAAAAGAGGGCCTTACTTTTATCGGGGAGACGTTACGGGGCAATTCCCGCCCGGAATAGGTGCTCAGGGGAAGGATCAAATGCTGAATATAAGGATCATATGTGTCGGAAAATTCAAGGAGAAATACTGGGAAGCAGCCTCCGCCGAGTACATGAAGAGACTGGGCGCATACTGCAGCGTTTCAGTGACTGAAGTAAAGGAAGAGAAACTGCCTGCCCATGCTTCACGGGCAGATGAAGAGAATGTTATAGTAAAGGAAGGCAAGTCCATACTCGATAAGATCGGAGCGGGAGATCATGTGATCGCTCTCGATATAGGAGGGCGGGAACTTTCGTCTGAGGACCTCGCCGCAAAGATCGCAGAGATATCCTTTACGAGCTCCACTATAGATTTCATTATCGGCGGCAGCCTTGGTCTCAGCAGGGAGGTAAAACAACGCGCATCTCTGAGACTGAGCTTCGGAAAGATTACACTTCCTCACCAGCTGGCCAGGATAGTGCTGCTCGAGCAGATATACAGGGCGTTCAAGATCAACGCCGGCGAAACATATCATAAGTAAAAAAGAGGTAAACGATGGCAAACAGGTACAACAAAAGCAAGGGAACAAACAAGACTATGAAGGATTATGAGGAGAGCAGAAAGAGGCTCAACACGGGTGCAAAGATAATGGCGCTTATACTTGTGGCGTCCATGATCGTGTTTTACGTGATCTCCGCAGGGATGTTTTTATGGAACTAGGAAACCGAGACCGGTTTCCTCAACCGCCTGAAAAAACAGACCTTTGACGCTCAAATTGTTTTTTTGTGTACTGGAACCCGGAAGGGTTCTTTTTTTAACCCTTGCAATGACTGCGTTAAAAGATTATCAAAAAAGTTATTCATGTTTTATTTGAAGTGCTTCTGGTATACAGCTATAATTAACATAGGAAAAACTGTGCCCCGAAACGCTTGTTTTAAGGGGGTGCTGTCATAAGTTTTCGGTGATGAAGGTTGTTGATTCAAAATCAGGAGGTGCCTATGGAATTACAGATTCAAGACCTGGTCTCTTCTATCCGTAAAGAGGGGATAGAGGCGGCAAATGCCGAAGCGGAATCTATTATTGCAGAAGCAAAAAAGAAAGCCGAATCAATTGTTGCCGGGGCGAAGTCTGAGGCACAGCAGTACAAGGACGCATCTGAGAAGGAAATCGCTATTCTCAAAGAGAGCGCCGCAGTCAGTGCTGAACAGGCAAAGCGTGATGCTGTCCTCGCATTCAAGACTGAGATCCAGGGCGAGTTCGAGAAGATCCTCGCAGCTGATATCGGTAAAGAGCTTTCTGGCGGAGCGCTTGGCAAATTGATCCGCGCGGCCGTTGCCGGTGAAAATGTTGCAGATTACGCAGCAGAAGTATCCGAGGTCGGCGATGCTCTCAAGAAAGAGCTCGCAGAGGAAATCAAAAACGGACTGGAAATCAGACCGACTAAGGATGTTCAGCAGGGATTCCGTCTTGCAGCTAAGGATGGCTCAGGCTACTTTGACTGCTCAGATGACGGAATAATGGAAATGCTGATGCCTTACTTCAGAGATCTTGACTTCCAGTAAAGAAGGAGGAGCGGTATGGCTTCGTATTATTATCTGATAGCAAGCCTTCCTGACCTCAAAGCAGACGGAGATATGCCGATAACATACGACGAATTTCTGTCGTGCTGCCAGTCAAATGTGAGTGATGCAAAATATCAGTTGCTTGAAGACCTCACTCTTTCTTCAACAGAAGGTCCGCTTGTAGACGAGTGGGCAAAGTTCTACGGGATGCTGACAAAAGAACTGAATTATCAGAGGAGCATGAATCTCGGCAAGAGTTATTCATCGGCCTTCGATAAGGACGGTCAGATCTCTCAGGTAGTAGCTGCCGCGCTGTCTGCAAAGAATCCGCTGGAAGCGGAGAAGGTGCTTCTGGAGTATGAGTTTGAGGCTCTTGACTCACTGGTGGGACTGCATATGTTTGATGATCATGTGCTGTTCGGATATGCGATCAAATTGAAATTGCTGGAGCGTCAGAACTGCTTCGAGGATACGAAGGGCAAGGCTGAATTCAAGTCTCTATTCGACGGGATACAGCAGCGCGTATACAGTTTGTAACAGGAGTGCTATATGAAAACACAAACAGGATTTGTAGCCGGAGTCAACGGCAACCTTATAAAGGTAGATTTCGATGGCTCCGTTCGAAAGAATGAAGTAGGTTACATCCTCGTTGATGATAAGCGCCTTAAAGGAGAGGTAATCCGTATCAACAACGGGGAAGTAAGCATGCAGATCTACGAAATGACTAACGGCATCAAGGTCGGTGACGAGGTAGAGTTCACCGGCGAGCTGATGAGCGTAGATCTGGGTCCGGGACTGCTGACACAGGTATTCGATGGTCTGCAGAACCCGCTGCCAAAGCTTGCTGAGCAGTGCGGCTTTTTCCTGGACAGAGGAGTATATCTTGACGCGATCCCTGATCGCGACTGGGACTTCACGCCGGTAGCCAGTGTAGGTGACCATGTAAAGGCGGGCAGCACCATCGGTACCGTACCGGAAGGTCTGTTCACACACCACATCATGGTTCCTTTCACGCTGAGAGGCAATGACTGGACAGTGAAGTCGATCAATAAGGCAGGCTCGTACAATGTGAGATCAACAGTCTGCACGATCGAAAACGCAAAGGGCGAAACAAGAGATCTCAGCATGGTATTCACACAGCCTATCAAGCAGGCGGTAAAGTGCTATTCTGAGAAGCTTCGTCCGACTGAACCGCTCGTAACAAAGATCCGCTGCATCGACTCCTTCCTTCCTGTAGCGAAGGGCGGAACATTCTGCACACCGGGACCTTTCGGAGCGGGCAAAACAGTACTTCAGCACATGCAGGCAAAGAACTCTGAGGCAGACGTAGTAATCGTAGCTGCCTGCGGAGAGCGTGCCGGCGAGGTAGTAGAAGTACTGAAGGAGTTCCCTGAACTGATCGACCCTAAGACAGGCCGTTCACTGATGGAAAGAACCATCATCATCTGCAACACATCGTCCATGCCGGTTGCTGCCCGTGAAGCTTCCTGCTACACAGCTGTAACACTGGCTGAGTACTACAGGCAGATGGGACTCGACGTCCTGCTGCTCGCTGACTCAACAAGCCGCTGGGCTCAGGCGATGCGTGAGATGAGCGGACGTCTTGAGGAGATCCCTGGCGAGGAAGCTTTCCCTGCTTACCTCGAATCCACTATCGCAGCGTTCTATGAGAGAGCCGGAAGAGTAAAACTCGACGACGGACAGATCGCTTCCATCACGATCGGCGGTACGGTATCACCTGCCGGCGGTAACTTCGAGGAGCCTGTAACTCAGGCAACACTGAAGGTAGTAGGAGCTTTCCACGGACTTGCAAGAGAACGTTCCGATGCCCGTAAGTACCCGGCGATCCACCCGGTTGATTCCTGGTCAAAGTACAAAGGCGTTGTAGACATGGATCTTGTCAACAAGGCCCGCGGAATCCTCATAAGGAGTACGGAAGTCAACCAGATGATGAAGGTAGTCGGAGAAGAAGGTACTTCATCTGAAGACTACACCATCTATCAGAAGGGTGAACTTCTCGATGCTGTATATCTGCAGCAGAACTCATTCGACCCTATCGATGAGGCCTGCGTGCCTGAGAGACAGCGCAGGGAATTCAACAGGCTCTATGATGCGTTGACAAAGAAATACGATATCACAGACAAGAGAGAGATCCGTGCATTCTTCAACCAGCTCAGACAGGAATTCCTTGACTGGCACGGCACAGTATTCGAGACTCCGGAGTTCGAAGCACAGGAGAAAAAGATCTCAGACTTTTACATGGCAAAGGTCGTAGAGTAGGAGGTCGAATAAAATGCAAAAAGTATATACAAGAATAGAATCTATAGTCGGTAACGTAGTCACCGTACGTGCGCCGGGCGTCAAGAACGGCGACCTTGCTCTCGTAGGCGACAGTTACGCGAACGTAATCAAACTGGATAAAGACATAGTCTCGCTCCAGGTATTCGCCGGCGCACAGGGTGTCAGCACCACTGACCCGGTACGTTTCCTCGGCAGACCGATGATGGTTTCGTTCTCAGATCACCTGCTCGGCCGTATCTTCGACGGCGCGGGAGTTCCGAGAGACAACGGTCCGGCACTGACCGAGAACATGATCCCTATCGGAGGTCCGTCCTTCAACCCGGCAAAGCGTATCCTTCCTAACAAGATGGTACGTACCGGTATCCCGATGATCGACGTTTTCAACACACTGGTTGAGAGCCAGAAGCTCCCTATCTTCTCCATTTCCGGAGAGCCTTACAACCAGCTGCTCTCTAGAATCGCGATGCAGGCTGAAGTAGACGTCATCATCCTGGGCGGCATGGGACTCAAGTACGATGACTACATGGAATTCCGTGATACCCTTGAGAAGGGCGGAGCCATGAGCCACACGGTAATGTTCATCCATACAGCTGCTGACCCTATCGTAGAGTGCACACTGGTGCCTGATATGTCGCTGGCAGTTGCTGAGCAGTTCGCTCTTACAGGAAAGAGAGTACTCGTGCTCCTGACAGACATGACCAACTTCGCTGACGCGCAGAAGGAAATGGCGATCACGATGGAGCAGGTACCGTCGAACCGTGGTTATCCGGGAGACTTATACAGCTGCCTCGCTTCGCGTTATGAAAAGGCAGTAGATATCGAAGGCGCAGGCTCCATCACCATCCTCGGTGTTACAACGATGCCTGGTGACGACGTAACTCACCCGGTACCTGACAACACAGGATACATCACGGAAGGCCAGTACTACCTCAAGGGCGGCCGTATCGAGCCATTCGGTTCGCTGTCACGTCTAAAACAGAACGTAAACGGCAAGACCAGAAATGACCACCGTGCCCTGATGGACGGCATGATCAAGCTCTACGCTCAGTACAAGGAGTCCCTCGAGAAGAAATCCATGGGATTCATGATGACTGAGTGGGATGACAAGCTCCTTAAATACGGTGAGATGTTCGAGACAAAGATGATGGATCTGTCCGTGAACATTCCGCTTGAAGATGCACTTGACCTCGGTTGGGATATCCTCGCAGAGTGCTTCGACCCTGTTGAGACAGGAATGAAGACAAGTCTGATCGAGGAGAGATGGCCGAAGAAGGATGCGTTGAACTAACAAAAGGAGCGGGTCATGGCTATCAAACTTACAAAGAATGAACTGAAGAAGCAGAAGGACAACCATAAGCAGTTCCAGCGCTATCTTCCGACACTGCAGCTCAAAAAGCAGCAGCTGCAGACGGTAATAATGGGCATACGCGCGGAACTCGAGCGCAAGGAAGCCGAACGCATTCAGATGATCGGTGATTTGGACGATTGGGTAGCTGTATTCGCAGAAAACGAACTCTTTGAAGAAAAGAAAAGACTTGATCAGCTTGTACAGCCTGACAGGGTCATCGTAAAGGATGACAACATCGCGGGTGTTACGATACCTGCCTTCGAAGAGCTCACGTTCAAAGACATCAATTACGATGTGGACGACTATCCGCTCTGGGTAGACACTGCAGTCTTCAAACTTCGTGAGATCGCCAGACTGGACGCTTTAGTCTCAACACTCCGGAAGCAGACAGAGCTTCTGGAAAAAGAACTCCGTACGACTTCACAGAGGGTAAACCTGTTCGAAAAGGTCAAGATCCCTGAAGCCAAGGAGAATATACGTGTCATCCAGGTATATCTTGGTGACCAGCAGACGGCGGCGGTAGTCCGCGGCAAGATCTCAAAGAAGAAATTAGTGGAGGTATAACGATGGTAGAAAAAATGAAAATGGTACACATCGTCACATCTGCCTCTGCTAAAGACGAGATGCTCAAAGGCCTGAGAGACATAGGCGTAGTGCATCTCGCAGAAAAACAAAGCGCGGATCGCGAGGTATCCGATCGTTTCTCAACACTGTCCAAGACTCAAATGGCCCTCAGGGACTATGGAGACAAGAAGCAGGAGCAGGCGAGCGGGATCCTCACGGACGATGAATTCAACAAAATGTATGACGGGGTACTTGAGGCAATGGACCGCAAGTCAACCCTGGGGCAGGAAATAAGTGCTGCCAACACGGAGATAGACAGGATCTCGGCATGGGGTGATTTCTCACCGGCTGAGCTGAAAAGTCTTAAGGAAGAAGGTTACGACTTCCACTTCTACCGCATGGGCAGCAAGGAATTCCAGGCTCTCCAGGATGAAAAAGATGTACGGTTCCTCCGTCTCGCCCCTGTCGATAAGCAGGATGCGGTCGCAGTCTTCGGAACGCTGCCGCCATCCATTCAGGCAACCGAGTTTGTCCCGGGTGACAACAGCATAAGCGAGCTTAAGCAGAGGATCGAAGATGCCAACAGGGAAATAGATGATTGCAATGCAACACTCAAAGCCGCATCCATCTATGACGCAAGCTTCAAGAATCAGCTGCTCAAGGTGCAGAATGAGGTCAATTACTCATCCGCAAGCGCAACTGCACAGGGCGATGACGACTTCGTATGGATTTCCGGTTATGTTCCTGAAGTCGAGCTCGATAAAGTCAAAGCTCTGGCAGCTGAGAAGAAGTTCGCATGGGCGGCTGACGATGTAGCCGAGGACGATGACAAGATACCTACGAAGCTCCGCTTCAACAAAGTATCGAAACTCATCGAGCCGGTATTCGACATACTTGGCGTTCTGCCTGGTTACAGGGAACAGGATGTATCGCTCTGGTTCTTCCTGTTCTTCACCCTGTTCTTCGCGATGATAATCGGAGACGGAGGCTACGGCGTACTCATACTGCTTGGGACGATCGCACTCAGAGTCAAGCAGAAGAAGGGAAGCACGGTCACATTCCTTCTCTTCGTGCTGTCAATAGCAACCATAATATGGGGAGCTGTTACGGGCACGTGGTTCGGAATGGAAAGCGCCATGAAGGTGCCGTTGCTTAAAGGCCTCGTAATACCAAGTCTGGCAACTTATCCGGAGTACTTCGGACTTACGTCGAATGTTACTCAGAACGCGATAATGAAATTCTCGTTCTCGATAGGTGCGATACAGATGGTGCTCGGATCCATACTTTCGATAAAGGAAAAGCTTCCTAAGAAGGATCTGTCGTGGGTAGCCAGCTTAGGCTGGGCCATTGCCGTAGTAGCGATGTACCTGCTGGCACTCAATCTGGTCATCCACGAAAACATCAGCCTTGTGCCGGTGTTTGCACTGATCGGTGTTGCGTTCGTACTGGTACTGCTGTTTGGAGGCATGTCACCTGACCTGACCTTCGGACAGGGTCTCAAGGCCGGTCTGGCAAATGCATTTACAGACTTCCTTGATACGATAAGCTGCTTCGGAAATGTAATGAGTTACATAAGACTGTTTGCAGTCGGTATGGCCGGCGTTGCGATCTCACAGAGCTTCAACGGGATCGCGGCAGGTATGCACGGCCCTCTGATAATCCTCGGTGTACTGGTCGTACTTATAGGCCATGCACTCAACATAATAATGTGTTTCCTGTCGGTAGTCGTTCACGGCGTGCGTCTGAACGTACTCGAGTTCTCGGGTCAGGTCGGCCTCGAGTGGACAGGACTGCCATATGAACCATTTAAGAAAGTAAACAAATAGAAAAGGAGAAATTATTATGAATCTTGCATTTATAGGTATGGCTGCGGCCCTTGGTTTATCTGCTGCTGGTTCTGCATTTGGTGCCGGATTTGCCGGTATGTCATCGGTAGGCGCATGGAAGAAATGCTATGCTGCCGGAAAGCCAGCTCCGTTCATTATGATCGCTTTCACTGGTGCTCCTCTTACACAGACCATCTACGGATTCCTGCTGATGAACTTCATCAACAGCGCAAACTGCGATCCTGGCATGGCTCTCGGCGTAGGTATCTTCGGCGGACTTGCAATCGGAATGTCAGCTCTCTTCCAGGGCAGATGCGCAGCTGCTGCATCTGATGCTCTCGGAGCAACAGGCAAGGGTACTGCTAACTACTTCATCGTTATCGGTATCGTAGAGACAGTAGCGCTCTTCACACTGGTATTCGGACTGCTGCTGCTCAACAGTGCAGGCTAAACTGCCATATAGGTATAACATCTGACAGGCACAATACCTGAACAGATAAGCATACTATCCAAACAGATAAGCGCAATATCTAAAATGAAGACAGGGGTACTTGCCCCTGTCTTTTTCTATAAATAAGCGGCAAATATATGTGTTCTGTTCGCCTCTCTCGGATCTGCCATTGCATCCTCGAGACACGCTCACATCACACATATATTTGCCGCTGCTTTTATGCTAGAATAATACTGCAATAATATGGCCTGTCTGACTGATCAGAAGGTCCTGTTATACGATAAGGGAGATTAAATATGATAGATTTTAAAAAGCTTCAGAATGGAAGTGATATCCGCGGAGTCGCCATACAGACTGAAGGCGGACCGGAGGTAAACCTCAATAAGGAAGTTGCCGGGCAGATCACCGGATCCTTCGTTTACTGGCTTTCAAAAAAGGTACAGAAAAATCCGGTGATGATAAAGATCTGTGTGGGACAGGATCCGAGATTATCAGGTGATGAGCTGAAGGAAGGAGTGCTCGAGGCAATAGCGCTCTGGGGTGCAGAAGGCTATGACGCCGGACTGGCCACAACACCGGCTATGTTTATGTCTACGGTGATGCCTCAGTTCGATTTTGACGGCGCTATTATGATCACGGCGAGCCATCTTCCTTATGAGCGGAACGGATTTAAGTTCTTTACTGCTGAAGGAGGCACCGAGAAAGAAGACATTGCCGAGATCCTGAGGCTGGCGAGCCGGTACAACTTTATCGGTGGAGTCTATGAGAAGAATCCGTCGAATGTCAGAATGATGTACGCAGCGTATCTGCGCCAGATGATCGCAGCGGGACTGAAAGACATACCGGGATATCTAAAGGGCATGCATATAGTGGTTGATGCGGGCAACGGAGCTGCAGGCTTCTTTGCGAAAGAAGTGCTCGAGAGGATGGGAGCCGATGTAAGCGGAAGCCTGTACCTCGAACCAGATGGGCACTTCCCGAACCATCCGGCCAATCCTGAGAACGCGGAAGCGATGGCGGCGATCTGCAAAGCGGTCAAAGACAACGATGCAGACCTTGGTATCATCTTTGACACAGACGGAGACAGATCGGCGGCTGTAGGTCCGGGAGGCAGACCGATCGCCCGTAATGAGATCGTAGCGCTTGCGGCGGCTCTGGCTGCTGATGATTATCCGGGCGGTACTGTCGTTACCGACAGTGTCACGTCAAACGAACTCCATGAGTTTCTCGAAACGAAACTCGGCCTTAAGCATCTGAGATATAAGAGAGGCTACAGAAATGTTATAAATAAGGCGAAGGAGCTGAGCGCTGCCGGAGAACAAGCTTTTCTGGCGATAGAGACTTCCGGTCATGCTGCTTATTCTGACAACTACTACCTTGATGACGGAGCCTTTCTTGCCGTGCAGATAGTCATAAATGCGGCAAGGCTCAAGGCACAGGGGAAGGATATAACAGCTCTGCTCGAGGGCCTGGGATCGCCGGCTGAGTCTAAGGAAGTCAGGCTCAAGATCAAAGCTGAAGATTTCAAGAAATACGGTGAGGGCGTACTCGAGGATTTCGGCAAGTGGGCTGAGTACTCAAAAAAGCTGGAGGTCGTTGAACCGAACTACGAAGGTGTGCGGGTCAACTACGATCTGGACGGCAGCAGAGGATGGTTCCTCCTGAGAATGTCGCTTCACGATCCGGTGATGCCGCTTAACATCGAGTCGGAAACTCCGGGCGGTGTTGACAAGGCCATGGCGGCCATATGCGATTTTATGAAAGACTATAAGGAGATAGAGATCCCGTAGGCCTGACGGAAAGCGGGAATATGATACGGTAATGGACGAGACACCGAAGAAAAAGCCAAGCAAAAGCAAAAAAATAAGGCGCATAGCTACGAATATAATAATGATATGCCTTGCGGGCATTATGCTGGTATCCGGATGGCGTGTATATACAATAATGAAGGGCTATCACGATGACAGATATTCATACGAGAAAGTATCCGAACAGGCGGGAGACAGCATAGATTTTGATGCGCTCAGAGAGATAAACCCCGATGTTATAGGCTGGCTGCGCTACGAGGGTACTATCATCGATTACCCGGTGGTGCAGGGAGAAAACAACGATGTATATCTCAGTATGCTTTTTGACCGCACATGGGGCGGATGCGGCACGCTGTTCGCGGACTGCATAACAGAGGCGCCGTTCAGACAGTTCAATACCATAGTATATGGGCACCACATGAAAGACGGCACCATGTTCGCCTGCCTCAAAGAACTCAGGGATCCCGAATACTGCCGCAAGCATCCAAAACTGGAGCTCATAACTCCTGAAGGCAGCTTCGATCT
>JAFVPI010000124.1 GCA_017505405.1 Mogibacterium sp. | reverse complement strand
CCAGACTGCCACCGTATTTATCTGTTCTATGGTTCAGATTTTCAGACAGGAACTGTTCGACGAGATATCCGGAGTGAGCGTGAACTTCTATAATCCGGAAGCCGCATTCTTTAGCCATCGCCGCGGCGCGTTCGAAGGCAGCGACCTTATTATCTATGTCCTCCTGTGTCATCTCTTTGCAGATAATAGACGGATCCTTCATCGTAGGGATCGCAGAAGCTGACATCGGCGGCTTGTCAGGCATCGGTGTATCAGCGTTTCTTCCCTGCCCTGCACCGAGCTGCAGACCCGGAACAGAACCGAACTCCTTGATCCTTGTTGCTATAGCATGTGCTCTGGAGATTTTGCGTTTGCTGTCAAAACGAGGTACAGGCAACAGCTGTGGATATGGATCTTCCTCGAAACTCGACACATAGTTGTTTTCTGTAAATACTACTCCTGCACCGCCTTTTGCCCGGGTTCCGTAGAAATCTACAAGCCGCTCTTCGAAGTATTCGCCAAAATGCCCGACCCCCATAGGCGACATAATAATCCGGTTCGGAACAGTGATCTTACCTATCTTGCCTTCCTGAAACAGGGCGGGATACTTTCTTACATATGCCACAATAATACTCCTTTCTTTCAGTATTATCCTGTATAATTCGGCGGCAAGCCATCAGCCTGCCGCCGTATATGCTCATAAGAACTGACCGTTGTCTACCAAAAGCACCTGACCTGTGATACTGCCTGCAGTAACGTCCGATGCAAGGAATAACACTGCTTGCGCCTGATCCTCCGGTGTTGCCATTTTCTTCATCGGTACAGATGCTGTTACCTGATCGACCACCTCTTGGGAGGATTGGAAAATGATCGAGGTAGCGGTTATTCCAGGGGCGATGGCGTTAACTCTCACTCCATCAGGAGCCACGTTCAGGGCGATAAGCCGTACCAAATGGTTTACCGCAGCTTTAGAAATACCATAAATCACTGTTGAGAGCGATACCGGGGCATCTACAGAAGCACCTGAAGAGGTGATCACAATGTTGCCGTGTGTTTTCTTCAGAGCCGGCATTGCCTTTAAAGACATAAAATACGCGTTTTTGAGATTAACTGTCATGATGTAATCCCATAGCTCAACTGAAGAATTCTCAAAGTATCCTTCATCCTGGCTCTTTACAGTTGCAACGCCAGAGTTATAGTAGAGAACATCGAGACGGCCGTATGTATCATTGACATAATCAAGAGCCTTGTAACACTCTTCTAGAATTGAGCAATCCAGCTTGTAATAGTCTGCTTTTCCACCTTTCGAGATCAGCTCATCGACTACAGCCTGTCCTTTATCCTCACGTCTCCCTGTAACAACGACTTGCGCGCCTTCTTCAGCGAACAAAGCAGCTGCCGCAGCGCCAATCCCTGAGGTAGCTCCGACGATCAGTACAACTTTATCTTCAAACCTCTTCATTAGTGTTACCTACTCTCTACCATGCCACCGTCGCAGTTTAGAACCTGGCCGGTGATATATCTGGCTTCATCCGAGACAAGGAAGCACACATAAGGTGCAATAATTTCTTTAGCAGGCGACTTCGAAAGGAAAATATCCGGTTCGAACAGATTGTCGCGTACACGCATGTTGATCCATTCTCTTATCTCCGGTGTGTTCATGCTATTATCCCAAGAATTTGACCATACGAGAGGGTTGAAGGCGTTGGCGTTGATACCGTACTGCCCCCACTCGATAGCGAGTTTCTTGGTCCAGATGATCGTAGCTGCCTTAGCTGCACAATAGTGAGCAGGATCAGATCCTACAGTTTTTGTCGTGACGCCGGCGCCTGAAGCAAAGTTCAGAACTGTGCCCTTGCTTTCCTTAAGATATGGGAATGCTGCCTGATTTACGTTGACATAACCGTAGAAAGTTACATCAAACAGTGTCTCGAAATCTTCTCTTGTAAGATCGATCAGTTCCTTCTCCCAATAAATGAATGCAGTGCAGATCACCGCATCAATACCGCCCATGAGTTCAGCGGCTTTTGCGACATTCTGATCTACCTGCTCTCTGTTAGCTGTATCAGTCTTCAGCCACCAGAAAGTCCCGTCACCGAGCTTGTTTACAGCTTCGACTTGTCCTACAGGCATACGTCTTGAGAAACCGACTACCTTGGCGCCTTCTTCTACCAACCGTTCGATGATTGCCGATGCATTTGTGCCGGTAGCACCGGTAATAAGAACTCTTCTACCCTTAAGATCCATAGGTTTTCCTCCTTTATATCATTACTGAATTACTGAGGTGCTGAAACTATTTCGCTTACACGAAGAGACTGACAACAGCCTTAGCGACATTACCGGTCTTATTAGGATGGAGCTCTATGCCCGCTTCTTTCAATGCTTTCTCAAAGTCCTCATCCATTGAGTCATATACGAAAGCCGTTATCTGATTGTCCTTAACCGTATCCACAAAGTTGTCAGGGGTTGTTATTATTACTGATCGCCTGTAGATAGTACCGTCATCCTGATCCATCTCAAAACGCATATAGTATATTTCATCTGTCTTGGCAAAGTTTTCAGGGATCATATTCTTACGCGTGCTGGCGACACCTACATACTGTTCCGAAACAGGAACGCCTACATAATTACCGTACTTTTCCATGAAAATCCTCCTTTGATCAGTTAACGCAAATAGCTTATGAAGGTTTTTGCTGACATGTCCCGGGAATCCATTCAGCTTGTACCTTTATGTGAACATTTTACGAATCGTCTTTCTTGCATGCCAGAAACAAATTCAGTAAACTATTTACAAGAGAACATTTTATGAATTTTGTTTTCTTTTACATGAACTGTCTGTGGGAGGGTTGGGGGAATGAATACAGAAGAAATCATCAAAGATGCAGCTTTCAAGCTGTTTGAAGAAGGGCGCTTCGAAAACATCACGGTTCAGGACATCCTTGATGAGGCGCATGTAGGAAGAACTACATTCTATAAATATTTTCGTGATAAATACGAACTCATGGCAGCATACTATAATGCAAGAATGGCGGAGACCATAAACGCCGCGACCGGATTATCATTCAGGGACTATGTTAAAGCAACGTATCGGCAATTGGACAACTCCCGGCAGTACCTGAACAATGTAAAAGATACTGTGGGGCAAAATTCCTTTTGGGATGTTGTATCAGAATATACATACAACTACCACAAAAACAGACTGCTGGAAAACAAACGTGTGACAGATCTTACAGAACGGGATGAACTTCACCTGGAGTTTCTTGTTGCCGGAGTCATTGCACTTGTAAAAAATTACCTGAGCAAACCGATCGGAGAAGCCGATATTGAGTCTTACGTTGCTGTTGTTTGCTCAATGTTTCCTGAAGAATTACAATAAAATACGAGTTCGGACTTGGCTGCAAGCCAATGGCCGAACTCAGTGAAACAGAGCTCGTGTTTGTTAATTATGTTAAGTTATACTTCAGAATATAAGTTTGACGACAATTTCGTTCCTCGTTCCGACGCTTGAAAGGATCTGTATTCCTCGGTATGCATCGTTCCGACTTTTGGCCGTTATTTGCAAATCCCTGAAGTGCTTGATTTTAATGCGTTTCAGAGATTTTATGGTTCAACCGGGCGCACCATTCGTCCCCGCAACCTGACGGTTTCGGGGTTTTTGTGTGCGCCTTATGTGTTCCAGGCGAATCAGACAATCTGCATCAAACATGCATCTGGAACTGCAGCAGACTAAGCTGATTCCGTGGTCCCTCAAAAACCCCTTCCCAGGTATGAAAAGGCAATTGGTTACACAGCCAGTTGCCTTTTTTGCATCGTCATTATCGCAGATACGGTCAGCGCATCTTCCCGTCTCCTGTTTTCTGCTTTCTGTTGATCATTGGTCTGGCTTCAGGATACTTTTCTTCCAGCTCATTTACGTCACTCAGATCATCCATGCCAAATCTGACAGCATTCCTGTAGTAACGAATATCTATGATCAGTGCATTTGCCATTATCAGCAGAAACAACACGGCACTGCCGGAATTGAGCTCCGGTAAAGCAACTATGGAAATGATCAGGCCAACGGCAAGTAAGACATACCCCGCTGTCTGCCATACCGGGTCTTTCCATATATTACGCCACTTTCTGCATTCTCCGCCGTCTTTATTGAATGCTGCCACTACACATACCATTCCGGATACCGCAATGGCAGCAAGCATTATCCCAAAATTATCGAACAGATCCATTTCAGAACAAACGAAAACCGCCCCCGTGACTGTGATGAATATGACGTCAGCCACTAATGCCAGTTTTAATCTTTCTGTATATTTCATTGAGCCAGTATCTCCTTTAATAACCAGTTACATTTGTTGCATGTAGTGACACGCCGGAAGTAAAGCAATAAAGTACCGGGAGTTATTGTCCCGGTACCCTTTCTTTTATTCAGTGCACTTTTATGCATTGCGCTGCTGCAAACCGCAGATCACATTCCGCCGAGGAACATCAGCGCGTACTTGAGCGCGATTCCGGAAACCATGCCGATGAACGGATCGGAGAAGCTGGTTACGATGATTACGCAGCCTCCGACAACAGGATCCTCGGTAAGTGCTGCTGTAGCGTCCTGAGGGAATACCGCGAAGGCTCCGAGTACGAACAGGAAGCCCGAGATGGTCTCAGCAGGGATGTACTTTGCAATTCTGGTGATCGTCCTTGTCAGGAAGATCGCAGCTACTATGGCCGCCAGCATGATTCCTGCAAGGATCGGATGAGGCGCTGCTGCAGTGCCGCTGATGATGGCCTCTACCGGACCGCCTCCGAAGAAAGCGCTCGCTGAGTCAGCCAGACCGGAGTATACGGTTATCGCATCAACATTTGCCGTCTCTCCCGCTATGCCTGCGGTGATCGTCGCATACGCAATATTGCCGCCGATCTGCAGCGTGCAGACAGCCAGTACGCTGCGCACAATGTGCATATTGCAGGTCAGCTTGAGCGGTATGAGTTTCTCCTTGCTCATATCGATCTCGAGCATATTGCCGGCATCGCCTGTAACTTTTGTTCTGACCAGGTGAGCGATCGTACTCAGTATTACGGAGAATGCGATCGTCCAGATAAGGTCGTTAGTTGCAAAATAGACTATCAGCGCGGATGCCATGGAAACAGCGGAGACGAACTTATCCTGTTTGATCATGTCGAAGCCTGCCTTTGCCAGCATGAGGCCGACGCCTGCCAGCATGGCGTTGAGGATGCAAGGCCCGATGAAGTCCATGGTTTTGGTCAGCACTCCGCAGAAGCCGAGTACAGCCATCACGATTCCGCTGTAGAAAATAATGTTCAGTCTTTCGTTACGGTCATGGCTGATGGTTCCGGCAAGCACTATACTTTCTGCCTGCAGCGAGATCGGAGCGATCTGGTGTGTCAGCGCCATTCCGAATCCGCCTACGATGAAGCCAAGAGCTGTCGGAAATGCGGCAAAGCCGTATGAAAGTGAAAAGACCGCCATCGGTATCGCATTGAAGACGACAGCGATGGCTGCAAAAATATCTTTCAGATATAAGCCCATATAATCCCCCTTTCCTAAACAATAGGAAAAAATTATATTCTCCTTTATGTACTCATTGTAGCACAACTATTCCGCATATCCCTTGTTAGTTTTATAACTATATGATGATTGCACCATCACGACCGATATACCAGAATTATGAAAAGACCCGTCAGTTTCATATTTCTGACGGGCCCTTTTCTTTTCCTTTGAATCCGACGGTTATCGCTTTCACCGGACATGCTGCCGTGCACCTGCCGCATCGTATGCACTCTGCCGAATCCGGCTTTGCTACAGGGTCGATGTCCATGGGGCATATGTCGCGGCACTTACTGCAGGATACACAGACTTTGCGGTCAACATGAACACGGTAAAGACTCACCTTGTTCAGCAATCCGTAGATCGCGCCGAGCGGGCACATGACCTTGCAGAAGAAGCGGCAGCACAATATACATCCGATGATGGTAACAGCAAGTATAGCCGCCTTGAGCGAAAACAGCGCGCCAAGCTGCGCCCTGAGCTCAGGATGGGTCAGCATCAGCGGGATGCCGCCTTCGAGGGTTCCCGCCGGGCAGATGTATTCACAGAATGCAGGAGCTCCAAGGCCGAATTTATCCGTGACAAGCGCCGGCATCAATATAACGAACACTGCAAGTACTACATACTTTATATATGTCAGCGGCTTGTATATTCTCTTTTTTGGCGACGGGATCTTATGAAGCAGCTCCTGGATCAGGCCGAACGGGCAGACGAATCCGCATACAGCACGTCCGAAAACCACTCCGAGCGCGAGCACGAATCCCAGCACATAAAAGCTCACGCTGAATTTAGCCGATCCTCCGACTGCCTGCATCGCTCCGATCGGGCATGACAGTCTGGCTGCCGGACACGAATAGCAGTTGATGCCCGGGTTGCAGAAATTCTTCCAGCTGCCCTTGTACAGCCTGCCTCCCGGGATGTTCCCGATATAGCTGTTCGAAAATCCGAAAGCTGCTATCTGTATTATTCTACGCCTGATATCCTGACTGATCTTCATGTGCCTACCCCAGACCTATACACTCCAGACAGATATGGACCGCCTTGGTAAACACTGCAAATACCTCTCCGCGCATGACACCTGCTGTCATAAGTCCCGCGGAAATCACAAGAAGTATTATTGCGATAATGATTCTCGTTTTCAGTTCTCTGTTATCTGACATACGTTTTACAGCCCTGCAAGGTAATCCTCCACAGCCTTTTTATATCCATCTACATCTGCGCCGAGAAACGGCTTGCAGATCGTGTTGCCGGATCTGTCCAGAATTAATGTCGTAGGAACGGCTTCAACGCTCTCAAACGCCTTCGACACGGATTCACTGGCAAGTATATTGGTATATTTCACACCGGTCTCGCCGCAGATCTCTTTAGCAAGATCGATGTTATCTGCATTGCCTCCCCAGAGATCGACTGCCGTTCCGTCTTTGGTCCCTGCCGGAGGAGCATCGATCACGACCCCGATCACCTGCGCATTGTCCGGCAGTTCTTCAGCGAGCGCAGCAAGCTCAGGCATCTCCTCGATGCAAGGTCCGCAGAATGTCGCCCACACATTGAGTATGGTCACATCCTTGTCTGCAAAGATCGCCTCAGTTACTTCATTTCCGTCCAGGTCTTCAGATGTGAAGGATCCCAGGCCGGTACCGGCCTCGATGTCCTCTACCGCATAGTGAGTGTCTTCTCCTTCAGTATCCTCTCCTGCAGGTGCTTCATTTGCGCATGCGGCCAGTACGATGCACATCAGAATCGTTGTTATAAGTATAAGTAGTTTTTTCATATCTGTTTCTCTCCTGTTTTTCTGCATTCGCCGTGCCTGCCCATCCGGCAGAGACAGCTCCGCGTGATGTGATGCTGCTCCTAGCAGGCGCAATGAATACTATAATGCGATGCTGGCGATCGCCAGAGCGTAAAGTGCAGCAATTGATACCGTTGACAGAATGTCCAGAATGCCCAGTATCTTTACCAGCCTGTCCTCTTTTGCGATCCTGCGTCCGATAAAGAAAAACGCAAAACCCAGGAACCCCAGCACAACAGTCACTCCCGATATATCTTTTGCAAGTTCTGAGTGGAACGGTCCCAGAATCAGCACATATGAAAGTATGACTGAAACGACCGGTATCAGCTTTATCATTGTTACTATCATTTTTCTGTTCATTGATGATCTCCCGACTTTTTCACGTGTTCATAAAATACTCATGAAATTATTTTGCTCAAGAATAGCACTTTTTATACCAAATTCAATAGTGTTTAACAAAACAAAAGAGCCTAAAGCATCGCTCCCGGCTCTCCTCATGTTGCATTATTCTTATTCAGACGGCTACGCCTGTTCTGCCTGTTCTTTGAGCGTAAGATACAGCTCGGTATCTGTTGCCGCCTCATATGGATTCGTGAAAACAATATTGAGAATGCCGAAAGTGAGTGCGCCTACCAGCCTCCATCCGATAAAGGAAAGGTCGAGCACAAAAGACGCCCACTTGCTTCCGTCCATCATGCCTGACGACAGCGCTCTCGCTTCTTTGCCGGACATCTCAGGATCATCGGCGAGTATGAACGGAACAAGTCTCCAGCAGTATGCCTTGTATATGCCCGGGATTATGAGCAGCAGCACCCAGAGCAGATTGATCATCTGTGTGCCGAACATGCTGAACACTATGTTTCTGTAGTGCTTTCCGAAGACGTAACCTACATTTTTGCCGTCAACGCTTGTCTGCGGGTTTGATGCATTTTGGATAAAGAATCTCCTCGCTCCGACATTCAGAGGGTTAAGCACCAGCGCGGCGGTCAGCATCGCCACCAGAACAACGATCAGAACAATGGCTGCGACTGCCGATGACAGCAGCATCATAGGAACTATATCGTGTTTAGCCTCACCGGCATCGAGATCCTCTCCATTGACTTCTATGGTAACGGCATCGTTCTCATCAACGGAATCATCATATGATTCTGTCACCTGATCATTGTTGTTCAGGTAATGTCTGGTCGAAATCGTTGATGAAGATGTTGATGCGCTGCCTACTCCGCCGGCGATCATCAGTATGAGCGCAGCGATTATGCAGGCTATCTTATTGGCATTGTAAGCTGCCTTTCCCTTTGCTTTAAGCTCTTTGCGATCCCACATTTTTCTTTCTTCCTTTCAGTATCTTGTTG
>JAFVPI010000013.1 GCA_017505405.1 Mogibacterium sp. | reverse complement strand
TTTATATTTGCTGTCCTGAGAGGTCTTTACCACGGAATCAAAGCGATGGTCTATAGAGACGACAGAAAGACCAAGGTCTACTCAAGAGAAGACCTTGACAGATACGATAAATAATACAGACGGGAGGAGCGATGAAAAAGGTCGGACTTATTATGGGGAGCGACAGCGATCTGCCGGTAGTGCAGAAGGCTGCATCCGTACTGAAAGAGCTTGGCATACCATATGAGGCGCATGTGTATTCTGCACACCGCACACCTGCCGAGGCAGGCGCATGGTCGATGGCGGCAAGGGACGAAGGCTTCGGCGTCGTTATTGCCTTCGCCGGCATGGCAGCCCACCTGGCGGGAGCGATAGCAGCAAACACGACGCTCCCGGTCATAGGGGTGCCATGCAAGAGCGCTGCGCTTGACGGCATGGATGCTCTTTTATCGACCGTGATGATGCCGAGCGGCATCCCGGTCGCAACGGTCGCGATCGACGGAGGCAAAAACGCAGCGCTCCTTGCCGCCGAGATACTTGCGCTGTCAGATGAAAAACTCGCTGAGGCGCTGATCGCGCGCCGCAGAGCAGAGTCTGAGGCAGTACTTGAAAAAGACAAAACAATTGAAAGCCGCATATAAAAGGAGGACTAAGATGAAACTGGTTTACACAGGAAAGACCAAAAATGTATTTGAGCTTGAGAACGGCAACTATCTTCTGAAGTTCAAGGATGATGTCACAGGCAAGGACGGAAAGTTTGATCCGGGCGAAAACCAGATCGGACTGACCATCGAGGGCGTTGGAGACATCAACCTTCAGATGACCGATTACTACTTCAAAAAGATCAACGAAGCAGGCATCAGAACGCATTATGTTAAGGCCAACTTCGAAGATACCACGATGGAAGTAAAGCCGGCGAAGGTGTTCGGACACGGACTCGAGGTCATCTGCAGGCTCAAGGCTGTAGGCAGCTTCATCAAGAGATACGGAGAATATGTTGAGGCGGGTACTGACCTTCCTTACTATGTTGAGACCACATTCAAGAACGATGCACTGGGCGATCCTCTGGTAACAAAGGACGGACTCGTGGTGCTCGGCGTCATGACAGAGGAGCAGTACGACGATCTCAGAGACATGACTCAGAAGATCACAAAAATCGTGGCTGACGACATGAAAGAGAAGGGCCTCGAGCTTTACGACATCAAGTTTGAGTTCGGATATGACGCAGACGGCAAGGTAATGCTGATCGACGAGATCGCATCCGGAAACATGCGCGTATACAAGAACGGCGAGTACATCGAGCCGCTCAAGCTGAACGAGCTCTTCTTCGCATAGAACGACCGAAAGGAAGGTTACATGGGCGGATTTTTCGGCATCACTTCGAACGAAAACTGCATACTTGACGTCTATTTCGGCGTAGATTACCATTCCCACCTCGGCACCCGCCGGGGCGGTCTGGCTTCATACGATAAGGAGCTCGGCTTCCAGCGCGAGATCCATAACATCGAGAACGCTCCTTTCCGTACAAAGTTCGGCGGTGTCATCGGCAAGATGCAGGGCCAGGCTGCTATCGGATGCATAAGCGATATGGATCCCCAGCCGCTTCTGTTCCGTTCAGCCGCAGGCACATATGCGATCTGCACGGTCGGCATCATTAATAATCTCAACGAGATCACAGACATAGTGCTCAAAGGCTCACATGGTCATCTCGAAGCAATGACAGGCGGAAGGATCAACCAGACCGAGTTGGTAGCGGCGCTTATCTCCGAAAAAGAAAATCTCGTGGAAGGAATCAGATACGCGCAGGAGACGATCGAAGGCTCGGCAACCATACTCGTGCTCAGGGAGGGAGGCAGCATAATCGCAGCCCGCGACATCAAAGGCAGACTTCCGATGAGCGTGGCAGTAAGCGAAAACGCTTCGGCGGTAAGCTTTGAGTCGTTCGCTCTGCTTAAGGCAGGCTTTGAAGATACCAGAGATCTCGGTCCGGGAGAGATAGTGGAACTCACACCGGGCGGATGCAGGCAGCTTGTGGCTCCGGGTGAAGAGATGAAGATCTGCGCTTTCCTCTGGAGCTACTACGGATACCCGACGACGACCTACGAGGGCATGAATGTCGAGCTCATGCGCTACAACAACGGCCACATCATGGCCCGCAACGACAGGGAGCGGGGATTCGATTTCTCCCAGCTCGATTACGTTGGCGGAGTGCCTGACAGCGGCACACCTCATGCGATCGGATACTCCAACGAGACACACCTGCCGTTTGCCAGAGCGTTCATAAAATACACGCCGACGTGGGCCCGCAGCTTCATGCCTACCACGCAGGCTGAGAGGAACAAGGTCGCTAAGATGAAGCAGATCCCGGTGACAGAGCTCATCAAGGGCAAAAAACTGCTCTTTGTGGATGACTCCATTGTAAGGGGCACGCAGCTTCGCGAAACGGTCGAGTTCCTCTATGACAACGGCGCAGAGGCGGTACACATGAGATCGGCCTGCCCGCCTATAATGTACGCATGCAAGTATCTCAACTTCTCCCGCAACAAGAGCGACATGGATCTCCTGTCAAGAAGGATCATATCCGAGCTCGAAGGAGAAGAGGGACTGAAGCATCTGGACGAGTACGCGGATGCAGATACCGAACGCGGGCGCAGGATGCGCGAGGTCATCGCCGAGAGAATGGGCTTCGAAACACTGGAGTTCCAGACGCTTGAAGGCGTCGTTGAGGCGATCGGGCTTCCATCCTGCAAGCTTTGCAAATATTGCTGGACAGGCAGGGACGACTAGGGATACAGGCATCACAGAAGCAGACAGAACAGAAGGTGCTCAATGATTACGAATTCATCATCAAACAGTTATAAGGCGGCGGGAGTCGACATCACAGCGGGCTACAGGGCGGTGGAGCTCATGAAGAAGCACATCGCGAGGACTGCAGTCCCGGGAGTCATGGGTCAGGTCGGAGGCTTCGGCGGGCTCTTTGAGCTCGATCTCGAAGGCATCAGCAAGCCTGTGCTCGTAAGCGGAACGGATGGTGTCGGTACTAAGCTCAAGCTTGCGTTCATGCTCGACAAGCACGATACCATCGGCATCGACTGCGTAGCCATGTGTGTCAACGATGTCATCTGCGTTGGGGCAAAGCCGCTGTACTTCCTTGATTACATTGCCTGCGGAAAAAACATCCCAGAGAAGATCGAGCAGATCGTGGCCGGTGTGTGCGAAGGCTGCGTGCAGGCGGGAGCTGCTCTCATCGGAGGCGAGACTGCCGAGATGCCGGGCTTTTATCCGGTTAACGAATACGATCTCGCCGGATACTGCACGGGCATAGTAGACAAGGACAGGATCATAGACAACAACCGTATGGCTGAAGGCGATATTATCATCGCGCTGCCGTCGAGCGGCGTTCATTCGAACGGATTCTCGCTGGTGCGCAGGGTGTTCGCGCTGGATAAGCCTGATATCATGGCGATGAAAGCCGGCAATGTAGAGCTCGGAGGAAGATCGCTCGGAGACACTCTGCTTGCGCCGACAAAGATATATGTGAAGCCGATACTGGCGCTCATCGACAGGCTCGGTCCTGAAAACGTGAAGGGAATTTCCCACATTACCGGCGGCGGATTCTATGAGAACATCCCGCGCTCGATCCCAAACGGCCTGTCGGCGAAGATCTCCCGCAAGGCGATCAGAGTACTGCCAATATTCGACCTTATCGCAAAGGTTGGCGTCATCAGCGACCACGACATGTTCAACACCTTCAACATGGGTGTCGGCATGACGGTGATAGTGTCGCGCGAGGATGCACCGACGGCGCTGAACGTGCTGAGGGAGAACGGCGAGGACGCGTATGTTATCGGAGTCATAACCCGCGGATCGGAAAAGATCACGCTGGAATAATCTTTGCGATTTACGCCGCTCATTCCGGGCGGACTTACAGCAAGAGATACCGTGCAGCGGTTGACTCTTTACTATGGGAACGATCCTGCGCGCGGCTGTGCGCAGGCGGCTAAACACGTAATTGCGCACCGATTCGTATAGATATTCAAGCTATAACAATATATAATTAACTCAGTATTCAACGGTGCTGCCGTAAGGGTCCCTGCCACTTCGCAGGCGTATCCTTCTGGCAAGCCCGTAATGTAGAAATCACTGATCTACATGTAAGGAATCTACCACTGCGTGGTACCCTTACATGTAGTCCGGAGGATGGCTCCTCCGAAAAACTTGTATTATGGGGGTATCCGCATGACAGATAAAGCAAGGATCGCCGTGATGGTAAGCGGCACAGGCACCAATCTGCAGGCCCTGATAGATGCCCAGAAATCAGGTCTCATCGAAAAGGGCGAGATCGTGCTCGTAATCTCCAACAGGGAAGACGCGTACGCGCTTGAGCGTGCCCGCAAAAATAACATTGAGGCCTTTACAATAACGCGCAAGGCAAGCGGCGGACAGCAGGGATTCGAGGAGGCGTGCTGCGAGATCATCGATTCCAGAAACATAGATCTCATAGTGCTTGCGGGCTTCCTTATGATACTCAGCAAGGATTTCGTAACGCGCTATGATCATAAGATCATAAACATACACCCGTCTCTGATCCCGTCTTTCTGCGGCGACGGATTCTACGGGCTGAAGCCTCACATTGCGGCGCTCGAAAGGGGTGTCAAGGTGACAGGCGCAACGGTCCACTACGTCAATGAGATCGCGGACGGCGGTGAGATAATAGCCCAGAAGGCGGTCAGCGTAGAAGAAGGCGATACGCCGGAGGTGCTTCAGAGGCGTGTAATGGAACAGGCCGAATGGCTTATTCTGCCGGTAGCGGTGGCCAAGATCTGCCGCAGTATAGTAAAGGAGAGGCATGAGCATTTATAAAGTCAGGAAATTCGGTGATGCGGTAGAGGGAAACAGATATCCCGGCCGCGGCATCGTGGTCGGACAGTCCTGCGATGGCACCAAAGCTGTCATCGCATATTTTATTATGGGACGGTCGGTCAATTCGAGAAACCGCGTATTTGTAGAGAGAGACGGGGCCATATTCACGGAGCCGTTCGATGTTTCGAAGCTCGAGGACCCGAGCCTCATAATCTACGCAGCAGTAAGGACATATAAAGATCATCTCATCGTTACCAACGGTGATCAGACAGATACGATCTACGATGGTCTTGCTGAAGGCAAATCATTCTACGAGGCGCTTGAGTCGAGATGCTTTGAGCCTGATGCGCCGAACTTCACGCCGCGTATCAGCGCGGAAGCTGTGTTCGAAGCAGGAGCAAAGGACGGATGTACAGGCGGGTCAGATGACAGCGCGCCGGTAGCAGCTCCGGCACATGGCAGCTTTAAATACAGGATGAGCATTCTGAAGAGCGCCGACGCGGAGGGCAGCGCATGCAACCGCTTCGGCTACGACTATTCGCCTGTCGCAGGAGTCGGACACTTCATCCATACATACGAACACGATGGCAATCCGCTCCCTACATTCCAGGGAGAGCCGGAGCGCGTGGAGATACCTGATGACATCGACGCGTTCACCGATGAGATATGGAACTCCCTCGATGAAGAGAACAAGATCTCGCTTTATGTACGTTACACAGACCTGGTAAGTGGGGAATATGAGAGTCGTTTAATTAATAAGAACTCCTGATATCTAAGTTGCCACGTGCGGCATGAGCGAGAGCCGTCTTATAAATAAGAATAAGTAGTGGCTCAGCGGCGAGCGGCCGGACGGGAAGCATGTCCGGGCCGGGCGAAGTCTGAGCGGAATGCCGCTCGCGCGGGCGGAGTCGCAAAATTAATAAATAATCACAACAATGAATAAGAAATAGATCGATAACACCTCATAAAAGGAGTTTAAAAAATTTTTCTAAAAATCACCCCTCAAAAGGGCCTGTTTTTAGAAAAAATAATCCCGACAACAGCCTTTTCGGATGTGATGATCTGTGAAAACTGAAAACGCAGTAATTGTGGCTGTTTATCAACCTAACGACTTTACAATAATCACTGATGGCAGGTTATTTGCCTGCGTATAATCATGCATAAAGAGGAAAGACACGAGATTTTCTAAAAAACACCCAAAAAAAGACCCGGTTTTTAGAATTTTTTCAGAAACTCCTTTTTCGCGCTTTCAGAATTAACGAAGATCACAAATACGCAGCAAAGGCAGGCTACACAAAAAAAGTAAGCCGCGCAAAAAGTAAGCCGCATAAAAAGGTGAGCGGCGGGAAAAGATCAGTAGCAGGGACTTAGAGAATGGCATTTGGGATTCAGAGAATAGTTATGGGGACTCAAGAAATAATAGTATAGAGAAGAGATAAAACAGAAAGTGAATCGGACTATGAAAGAACTTGAACTTAAATACGGCTGCAACCCGAATCAGAAGCCGGCGAGGATCTTCATGGAGGGCGGCGCTGAGCTGCCACTCGAGGTCCTCAACGGAAGACCGGGATACATAAACTTTCTCGACGCGCTGAACTCGTGGCAGCTCGTCCGCGAGCTTAAGGAAGCTCTCGGACTGCCGGCTGCCGCTTCCTTCAAGCACGTCAGCCCGGCAGGCGCCGCCGTAGGACTCCCACTCACAGAGAAGATGAAGAAGGCATGCTTCGTTGATGACATCGCAGGCCTGGATGATTCGCCTCTCGCCTGCGCATATGCAAGGGCAAGGGGAACTGACCGCATGTGCTCGTTCGGCGACTGGATCGCTCTCTCGGATGTCTGCGACGAGACTACTGCGCGCATCATCAAGCGCGAGGTCTCTGACGGAGTCATAGCTCCGGGCTACACCGACGAAGCGCTGGCGCTTCTGAAGCAGAAGAAAAAGGGCGGATACAATATAGTTCAGATAGACCCTGACTATCTGCCTCCTGAAAAGGAGAGAAAGCAGGTGTTCGGAGTGACTTTTGAGCAGGGCCACAACTTCTTCAAAATCGACCGCGGGCTGCTGTCAAACATTGTGACTGATCCGGCAGGGCTTGATAAGGATGAGACCGGCAAGCCTGTGCTTCCGGAGGAAGCTGTCCGCGATCTGATAGTAGCGCTTATTACTCTGAAATATACACAGTCGAATTCCGTCTGCTACGCGCATGACGGACAGGCGATAGGCGTCGGAGCCGGTCAGCAGTCGAGAGTTCACTGCACAAGGCTCGCAGGCGGCAAGGCAGATACCTGGTTCCTGCGCATGCACGACAAAGTGCTGGGTCTGCCGTTCAAGGATGAGATCAGGCGTCCTGACAGGGACAACGTCATAGACGCTTACATAAATAAGAACGAAGAGGACTGCTGCGCCGACGGCGTATGGCAGAAGTATTTCACGGAGCAGCCTGAGCGTTTTACAGACGAGGAGCAGAGGGAATACCTTGATTCCATCAGCGGAGTCTCCTGCGGATCGGATGCATTCTTCCCGTTCTTTGACAACGTGCAGAGAGCGGCTGCATCCGGCGTAAGTTACATTGCGCAGCCCGGAGGATCGATCCGCGACAATGATGTGATCGACTGCTGCAATAAGCTGGGAATAGCGATGGCGTTTACGGGAATGCGCCTTTTCCATCATTAAGTCTGCAAAAAGCTTTAAAAAGCGTGAGCAGGAGACTGAGCGTTAGCCGGCACTTAGCGATTGGCAAGCAGCCTTAGCGACGAGTAAGCGAGGAGCCTGTGTCGGCTGCGAAGACAGAGCTTAGTACCGCTGCGTTAAGACGCGATAGGCGAGAGCCGGTCGACTGCGATGGTTTTTAAAGCTTTACTAAGAGAGTATAGGAGTGATATATGGATATTCTGGTAGTCGGCGGAGGCGGCCGCGAGCACGCCATCATAAAGAAACTGAGAGAGAATGCCGGCGTAGACAGGATCTACGCTCTGCCGGGAAACGGCGGCATCGCCATGGATGCGGAATGCTTCCCGATCAAGGCGACGGACATCGAGGGCATCAAGGCTTTTGCAAAGGAGTACAGACCGGATTACGCAGTGGTTGCGCCGGACGATCCGCTTGTAATGGGCTGTGTGGACGAGCTGACAAACATCGGCATACCGTGCTTCGGGCCGAAAGCGGCTGCCGCAGTTATAGAGGGCAGCAAGGTGTTCTCGAAGAACCTTATGAAAAAATACGGCATACCGACTGCTCGCTATCATACATTCGATAACATCAGCGATGCGCTTTACTACCTGGAGAGTTCGCCGATCCCTACAGTCATCAAGGCTGACGGCCTGGCTCTCGGCAAGGGAGTCGTGATCGCTGAGACCCGCGAGGATGCTGTTGCTGCTGTCAGATCGATGATGGAAGATCATAAATTCGGAGAGAGCGGCGACCGCATCGTCATTGAGGAGTTCCTTGAGGGGCCTGAGGTGTCTGTGCTCGCATTCACCGACGGCAAGACCATAGTCCCGATGATAAGCTCGATGGACCACAAGCGCGCAGGCGACGGTGACACCGGGCTCAACACGGGCGGCATGGGCACCGTCGCACCGAATCCGTACTATACGGATGAGGCGGCGGCACGCTGCATGGAGGAGATATTCGTGCCGACGATGCGCGCGATGAACGCTGAGGGGAGGACCTTCAAGGGATGCCTCTACTTCGGCCTCATGATCACCGAAAAAGGCCCGAAGGTCATAGAGTACAACTGCAGATTCGGCGACCCTGAAGCGCAGGTGGTGCTCCCGCTCCTCGACACCGATCTCCTGACTATAATGCAGGCGGTCACCGAGGAGAGACTGGCTGAGGTCGATGTAAAGTGGAAAGACGGCAGCGCGTGCTGCGTCATCGCCGCTTCGGACGGATACCCGGTCAGCTATGAAAAGGGTTATGAGATAGACATACCTGAGGATGTGCTTCCGCATGTATATGTGGCAGGAGCTGTCGAAGAAGAGGGCAGGCTGCTCACATCGGGCGGAAGGGTGCTCGGAGTCACGGCCGTGGAGCCGACTCTGGCTGAGGCCATAGAAGCATCATACGACATGCTCGACAGAATAGATTTTGCAAACAAGTATTACAGGGCGGATATTGGACAAAGAGCTTTGAAAGCTGTCAGATAAAGGAGCGAAGAATGGTCTACAGGATCTACGTAGAGAAAAAAGAAGGCCTTGCGAATGAGGCGGCGGCGCTCAGGAGTAAGCTGAAGACACTGCTGGGCATCGAGCGCATCGAGAATGTAAGGGTCATAAACAGATACGATGTTGAGAACATCGATGAAGCGCTGTTTGCGGACTGCAGGTGGAAGGTGTTCGCCGAGCCGCAGCTCGACAACACGGCTGATTCGCTTGAAGAGATGACCGGTCTTTTCATCGACGGAAACGGCTATGCGTACGAAGATGAAGAGAGAGCAGTCAGAAAGGCATTCACCTTTGCCGTGGAAGCTCTTCCGGGACAGTACGACCAGCGCGCGGATTCAGCTGAGCAGTGCATCCAGATCATCAGCCGCGGAGAGAGACCGACTGTAAGGTACGCCAGGGTGTATGTGCTTTACGGCGATCTCATGCCGGCCGATATCGATGCAGTAAGGAATTATGTGATCAACCCGGTAGAGTCCAGGGAGGCTTCACTGGATAGGCCTGAGACTCTCGAGATGCACTTTGAGATCCCTACCGAAGTCAAAGTGCTTGAAGGTTTCAACAACATGACCGAGGCCGAGATCAGAGGCTGCATCATGTCGATGGGATTGGCGATGGACGAAGCGGATCTGGCTATGTGCGTGGAGTACTTCCGCGACGTTGAGCACAGGGACCCGACGATCACCGAGCTGAGAATGATCGATACATACTGGTCGGATCACTGCAGGCATACCACATTCAACACTGTGATCGACAGTGTTACTTTTGAGGATCCTCTGCTCGAGAAAGCCTATAAGGATTATCTGAGCGTAAGGAAGGAACTCAGGAGAAACAAGCCTGTCACGCTGATGGATATAGCGACCATCGCGGTAAGGCATCTGAAGAGAGAAGGCAAGCTCGACAAGCTTGACGAGTCAGAAGAGATCAACGCATGCACTGTGATGATCAATGTTGAAGTCGACGGTGAGAACGAGCCGTGGCTCCTCCTCTTCAAGAATGAGACACACAACCATCCGACCGAGATAGAGCCGTTCGGCGGAGCGGCGACCTGCCTTGGCGGATGCATAAGAGACCCGCTCTCGGGCAGGGCATACGCTTACTCCGCAATGAGAGTCACGGGCGCGGCGAATCCGCTGCAGCCCGTTTCGGAGACGATGCCGGGCAAGCTGCCGCAGAGATCGATCACGACTACGGCTGCAAAGGGATACTCCAGCTACGGAAACCAGATCGGACTGTGCACCGGCATAGTCGATGAAATATATCATCCGGGATACGCCGCAAAGCGCATGGAAGTCGGCGCGGTAATGGCAGCCGCTCCTGCTGTCAATGTCAGAAGGGAGCGTCCGGAGCCGGGCGACATAGTCATGCTGCTCGGTGGTTCAACAGGGCGTGACGGCATAGGCGGAGCGACCGGCTCATCCAAGGCACACGACGTTCACTCGGTAGAGACATGCGGCGCAGAAGTGCAGAAGGGCAACGCGCCTGAGGAGCGCAAAATACAGAGGCTCTTCCGCGACGGAGTCGCGACCCGCATGATCAAGAGGTGCAACGATTTCGGAGCCGGCGGAGTCAGTGTAGCCATAGGCGAGCTGGCTGACGGTCTGGAGATCGACCTCGATGCAGTTCCTAAGAAGTACGAAGGCCTCGACGGAACAGAGCTCGCCATAAGCGAGTCTCAGGAGAGGATGGCATGCGTGATCGCAGCTGAGAACGAGAAGGTCTTCAGGGTCATAGCTGCCGGCGAGAACCTTCAGTGCGTGAAGGTGGCGACAGTCACCGAAGAGCCTCGTCTCGTCATGTACTGGAACGGAAAAAAGATAGTGGACATCTCCAGGGAATTCCTCAATTCGAATGGAGCTGACAAACATATAGACATTACACCTGAGTCACCGCGTGACTGGAAGTCGACCAGCATGTACAGCAGCGGAAGGACCTTTACCGCGGGCATGTACCGTGTGGCGGCCGACCTCAACACCTGCTCCAGGCAGGGGCTGTCACAGCGCTTCGACTCCACGATAGGAGCGGGCACAGTCCTCATGCCTTTCGGAGGGATCAACCAGATCACGCCTATCCAGGCCATGGTCCACAAGATACCGCTCGAGAAGGGAAAGACAAACGACTGCTCGCTTATGTCATGGGGCTACAACCCATACATATCCGAGGCATCGCCTTACCACGGCGCTTACCTCGCAGTCATCGAATCCGTGGCCAAACTGATCGCGACGGGAGCATCCTTCAGGGAAGTTTACCTCTCGTTCCAGGAGTATTTCGGATCGCCTAAGCAGGACGGCGCAAGATGGGGCAAGCCTTTCGCGGCACTGCTCGGAGCTTTCGAGGCACAGATGGGTCTCGGAATAGGTTCCATAGGCGGCAAGGATTCAATGAGCGGAACCTTCGAGGATCTCGACGTTCCTCCGACTCTCATCTCCTTCGCGGTCACCATGGGCAAGACGGACAATATAGTTTCACCTGAATTCAAGGAAGCAGGTCACAGAGTCGTGCTGCTGAAGCCTTACACGGATGAAGACGGTGACGGCGCAGGCAAGGGACTGCCGAGGGCGGATTCCCTTATCAGACTGTGGGACAAGGCTGCTGAACTGATCCTGTCAGGAAGGGCTGTCGCTGCATACACACCGGGCATCGGAGGCGTTGCTGAAGCTGTGATGAAGATGAGCTTCGGAAACGGCATCGGATTCAGCTTTGAGACGATGGACCTCGAAGACATATTCGGATACTGCTACGGCGGCATCATACTCGAGGTCACGGACAAGGCGGATCTCACCGGACGCTCGTTCGATGTGGTGCTCCTCGGACATACAACAGAGGAACAGGCGATATCATACAGCTCGGAGAAAATAGGGCTTGGAGAGCTGCTCGGACTGTATCAGGGCAGGCTCGAGACGGTGTTCCCGACACTGGTAGCGGGCATGACCGGTCCGGTCAGCAATGTGGAATACAAGGCGCGCAGCTGGCGTACACCGGTATTCAAGCGCGCTGAGCCTAAGGTGCTCATACCTGTATTCCCGGGCACCAACTGCGAGTATGACAGCGCCCGCGCAATACGCGAGGCAGGCGGCAAGCCTGAGATAATGGTGATAAAGAACCGCAGTTCCGACGAGATCAGCAGATCGGTCGAGGCATTCGCGGCAGCTCTGAAAGAGACACAGGTCGTATTCATACCGGGAGGATTCTCGGGCGGCGATGAGCCGGACGGTTCCGCGAAGTTCATCACTGCGTTCTTCAGGAATGCGGCCGTGACTGAGGGCGTCACGGAGCTCCTCGATAAAAACGACGGACTCATGTGCGGTATCTGCAACGGATTCCAGGCGCTCATCAAACTCGGGCTCGTGCCTTACGGAAAGATCATCGACACGGACGAGAACTCTCCGACACTGACGTTCAACACGATCGGCAGCCACCAGTCGAAGATAGTCCGCGTGAGGGTAGCTTCGAATAAATCGCCATGGCTGAGATACTGCAATGTGGGGGATATCTACTCTGTGCCTGTATCGCACGGCGAGGGCAGATTCATAGCTCCTGACGAGGTGATAAAGAACCTCGCGACCATGGGACAGATCGCTACTCAGTATGTCGATCTCGACGGTAACGCTTCATCCGATATACTGTTCAACCCTAACGGTTCCATGATGGCCATCGAGGGTATCACGTCACCTGACGGCAGGGTCTTCGGAAAGATGGGCCATGCGGAGAGAGTAGGAAACGGGCTCTATAAGAACGTTCCGGGCAAGTACTTCATGAACATGTTCGAAAGCGGAATAAAGTACTTCAAATAAGAAGACAGAGGAACCGGGCTTATGAAAGCAATATTTACAAAAACACACTTTTCCAACCGGATAATATGGATATTGGCTCTGTGGTTCCTGCTTTATGAGCTCGTGGACGGCCTGCTGATACTTACTGTAGGCGGCCTGCCGGGGCAGCTGATCCCGAACCAGTCTGCCGGCCTGGCTTTTGTGCTCGAGTACTATACACCTTTGCTGGTGTCATGCGTGTTCTTCATTCTTCTGTGTCTGATCGTGAAGAAGAACAGATTCCTGATCGACACTTTCAGACCTTCGAAGGAGGGAAGGAGCATGAAGATGCTGGGGATAGGGCTCCTGCTGGGGTTCCTCACGAACTTCTTCTGCATCCTCTGCGCGCTTATTCACGGGGACATCAAGCTGTATCCTGATTTCTCCGCATCGCAGATCCCGCTGATGGCCTTTGCTCTGATAAGTGTGTTTTTCCAGAGCACTTCCGAAGAACTCTGGTGCAGGTGCTTCCTGTATGACAGGATAAACGTTCATTATCCGCTGTGGGTGGCTGTGCTTATAAACGGCGTTTTATTCGGACTGATGCACTGCTTTAATCCGGGGGTAACGGCCCTTGCGATCGCGGACATCGCTGTCTGCGGAATATCTTACTCGCTGCTCCGCTGGTACACCGGAAGCATATGGACCTGCTTCGGCATACACACGATGTGGAACTTCACGCAGAACTTCCTTTTCGGACTGCCTAACAGCGGTCTGGTGTCGGAGGCATCGGTATTTCATCTCGATGCTTCGACAGCCCTGAGCAACTGGTGCTACAGTTATGAATTCGGCGTTGAAGGCGCGCTGCCTGCGGTATTCATAGACACGCTGCTGGCAGTGGTGATCCTCTGGGCCGCATGGAAGAAGGGGCGTCTGGGCGAGCTGCTCGAGAGCAGGGAGTCCAGAGGTGAGATGCCTGTGATGGCATCGAAAAAGACACCGGTCGTGGAATTCCCGGAACAATAAAATTTCAGGATACTATAGAGAGCCTCAGAACATCCCCGCCCGGGTACGATTTCTGTCAGGATGCTTATGAGTCTCATTAATAAAAAAGAATAGGATCAAATAATGGTGAACTCTTTTAAAAAAATTAGTATAGAAGAATATCTGGAGCGGCTCGGGTCGGGAAGCCCGACCCCCGGCGGCGGAGCCGCCGCTGCGCTGACCTCAGCGCAGGGAGCCGCCCTCATAATGATGGTCGCGAACCATACAATAGGCAAACCTAAATATGCCGAGTTCGAAGAACTCAACACCTTCATTCTTGAAGAGGCAAAAGAGCTTCTTGTGAAGCTCGAAGCAGGCATGGACAGAGATGCGAAGGCATTCGGCAGAGTGTCAGACGCCTATGCTCTTCCGCGCCTGTTCTCGGACATACAGATCGACAGAGTTTCTGCTGAGATAGACAGACTCAGAGCGGAAGGTCATACCATAGATGACATTAATGAAGACGGCATGACCGAAGAGATCATGGATCAGATAGAGAACGCTCTCAAGGCTGACAGACAGGCTGAGATCTCCGCGGCTTCAGAGGAAGCAGCCGAAGCTCCTCTTGCTCTCATGGAGGATTCACTCTCGGCGCTGAGGCTGGCGGCTACCATGAAAGGGCGCTCCAACAGGATGCTCGAAAGCGACATCTATGTTGCGGCTCTCAGTCTCGCTGCCGGCATCAGATCGGCAAACTTCAATGTTGAAGCAAATCTGCCGGCGATCGAAAAGGCCGATCCTGAGGCTGCATCCTCGATCCGCCTGCGCTCTGCCGGTATCCTGGCTGAAACAGATACGATAATCAACGGACTCCTCGGCTGATATATCAGCCGTTATTTTTGCAAATCAATGGAAAGCGCACGCTGCAAGGCATTCATAGAATCAGTGGAACGCGGAAGCTTCAGGGCTGCCGCAGAAGCTCTCGGCTACACACCGTCAGCCGTGAGCCAGCTTGTCGCTGCGCTCGAGAAGGATCTCGGACTCACACTTCTGGTCCGCTCAAAGAAGGGTGTTACGGTGACTTCCGAGGGAGCAAAGCTTGCGCCGATAGTCCGTTCATATCTTGCCCGTGAAAAGGAGATGTATGAGCTGGCTTCGGAAATGCAGGGCATATCTGTCGGAAACCTTACGATCGCTGCATATCCGAGCGTTGCCACTACCTGGCTCCCGGAGATAGTCCGTACATTCCAGCGCGACTATCCGGAAGTACAGTTCGATATAATGGAAGGCATACGCAGCGAGATATTCGGGCACCTCGATGACCACGTTGCAGACATGGGATTCCTGGCCTATGCTGAGCCGATGAACTACGAGTGGACCCCGCTTGCGGAAGAAGCCGTGATCGCGGTCGTGCCTGAGGACCACAGGCTTGCTAATGCCGATGCTTATCCTATAAAGGAATGCGAAAAAGACAATTTCATCATGACTTCGTGGGGCAAGGACCTCGAGATACAGAATATCTTCAGGAAAAACAACGTATCGCCTAACGTTAAGTACACCACATACGACACGCCCGCCACTCTCGCGATGGTGAGGATGGGGCTGGGAGTGAGCTTCGTCAATGAACTGTCGGCACAGTTCTGGAATGACCACATTGTGAAGCTCCCGCTCGATCCGCCTCAGAAGGTCGAGTTCGGAATTGCATATACATCCAAGGAGCACATGACCGCAGCAGCGAAGAAGTTCTATGACTATGCCATACTGTGTATAAAAGGAAAGTGACCGCCCACGGGGGTCATCGGACTGCGGCGAACTGACATAAAAAGAGATCCGGAGGCTTTCACCTCCTGAACTTGTCAACAAAAAGTAGACACTGAAAAAAGCATCAAAAGCCTTGTTCGATCCTGTATTGAACAGGGCTTTTGTAATCCAGTGAATATGCAGCTCGAACCTCGTTGTAGTAAGTAACGTATTTATCCAAGAGCGCTGGCACGTCAGGGGCATTAGCAAGATCGAAATCCCTGTATAGTTCCTCCTTGATCCACCCGTTCAAAGCCTCTATTACGGGGTTGTCTGTAGGTGTGCCACCTCGCGACATTGATCGTATTATGTTATACTCTGCATGAGCCAAGCAGTATGCTTTGGATGAGTAGACAGCTCCCTGGTCGGTGTGGAAAGTGATTGGGGAGTTCTGCTCTTTTTTAGTTCCTGCAAGTCTTTTTAATTCATCAAGACAGTCGTAGTAGGGTTTGTTGTATCCCAGCTTGTCCGTTACACTATGTGCCAGGATCTCATTGTTGAATACATCGACCAGTAAGGTCCATTCATACCACTTGCCATTGTTCTTGAACATGGTCATATCTGATGTTACTAGTTCAAGTGGTCTGCAGACATTCCATCTGCCTCTAACAAGGTTAGGAAATTTAATGCTTTCTTCTCCAGGCTTGCGATACTTACGATGCTTTCTAGCCAATGAATAGATTCCTGCGTGTTTACAGCATTTATGTGCCAGATTGTGAGAAAACAGCCATCCCGTCTCGTTCCTCACAGATTGTGCAAGTCTGTGGTAACCATACGATGGATGCTTCTCATGAGCGTCCTGAAGCAGTTCAGTCAGTATTGCTCTATCCTGTTCGTATCTGTTAGGTGTATCTTTTCTTTTTAGCCATTTGTAATAACCGGATCTGCTGACATCGAGCAATTCACATAACAGCTTAACTGAATATTTCGGTTTCATTTCATCGATTATTTCGTAATCTTTTCTTTGCCAGTAACGTATTCCTTCTTTGCACGATCTCCTTTCACGAAGTATCCTTTTTTTAACCGTGCTATCTCTACTTCCTGTTTCGCAATAATCAATCTCAGCCGTTCTTCTTCTGACAAATTCTTACTGGTATGAAGAGCTGCATACGGATTGCCCGACTTACCGGCCAATGCAATTTCACCGCCATCAAGATACTTACCAACCCATGACGATAACATTCCACTGCTGATGCTTTCTTCTCTTGCAACCTGTTCCATTGAGATGTGATCTTTCAAATGTCTGTTTACGATACGCAATTTCTCTTCAACAGTCCATCTGCGATTCTTTCCTCCTTTTGGTCTTCCCATACAACCACCTCCTTACATAAATCCTAACATAAGAAAAGTAGACACGCTTTTTTGCATGTCTACTTTGATCTTACAAGTTCAGGAGGCTTTCACCTCCGGGTCCCTTTTTATGATCGTATTATGGATTATAAAATCTTTTTCGTCTTATTTATCAATTACGTCCTCTGCTGTCCATTCAGCTCCTACGTACATTGCCATTGCGATTGCCAGAACGATTCCCTCTACTAACATGGTGTTACCTCCTTTATATCCATACGCCCCTCGGCTTTATTCCTGAAGATCGGAGTCTTCGCTTCGCCGTCCGGCGTCTCTCTTCTCTTCTTATCTGTATTATAGGCCTGTTTTTGATTAAAGTAAAACTATAGATTTTAATCAATGTGAATAGTAATACTTAACACAAAATACAATGTGAGAATACTGGCCGCATACTGTTATTGCTTTGTAGCGGCTTTAATTGTAGAATGCAGTTGTAGGAAAGCTCACTTTGCTTTATAAAAACAGGAGGAATGTTATGGATAAGTATGTATGCGCTATCTGCGGTTATGTATATGACCCTGAAGTTGGTGATCCGGATAACGGAGTAGAGCCGGGCACAGCATGGGAAGATGTTCCTGAAGATTGGGTATGCCCTCTGTGCGGAGTAGGCAAGGACAACTTCGAAGCTGAGTAAGCGCCGAAACAGAAAACAGACAGAAATAATTACTGAAGAAGCAGGGTTTGTATTAAGACCCTGTTTTCTTATGAAAAATCAGCATCCGATGCTGCGTTTTATGCATCGCGGTATTCAACTGGTATTGTTAACATCTGATGCAGCGTGGTAATATTGATATGTTAGCACTATTTCCAAATCGGAATAAAGAGGAGACAGCAAATGTATAAAGTAGTAAGAAGAAAGGCTCTCAGACCTACGGTCACGCAGCTGGAGATCGAGGCACCGCTGGTAGCGCGCAAGGCGAAGCCGGGCCAGTTCATCATCCTGCGTGTCAATGAAGAGGGCGAGCGCATCCCGCTGACAGTAGCGGGAGTGAACCCTGAAGAAGGTACAGTAAAGATCATCTTCCAGGTGGTAGGAGCAACGACAGAGTTACTGAACCACGTACCTGAAGGCGGATACCTGCAGGACTTCGTAGGACCTCTGGGTAACCCGACAGAGACAGAGGGTATAAAGAAGGTGTGCATCGTAGGCGGCGGCGTAGGCTGCGCTATCGCGATGCCTGTAGCTCAGGAGTTCCACCGTATCGGCGCAGAGGTAACGAGCATCATCGGCTTCAGGAGCGAAGACCTGGTGATCCTCGAGGAAGAGTTCAATGAGTGCTCCGACACGCTCTATGTCATGACAGATGACGGAAGCTACGGCAGACACGGCAACGTAACAGTACCTCTGGAAGAGATGCTTGCAGCAGGGGAGAAGTTCGACATGATCATCACGATCGGACCGCTGATCATGATGAAGTTCGTGACCCTGACAGCAAAGAAGTACGACGCGCCGATCACTGTATCGATGAGCCCTATCATGATCGACGGAACGGGCATGTGCGGCGGCTGCAGACTGACGCTGAACACAGAGGAAGGCCCTGTGATGAAGTTTGCATGCGTGGACGGCCCTGACTTCAACGGATATGAAGTGGACTTCGACGAGGCGATCTCGAGAGGCCGCATGTACTTCGAATATGAGAGACATGCACACGAAGCGACATGCAACCTGTTCAAACAGGCAGAGAACGCGTAGAGGAAAGGGGGAAGAATAATGGCACTTGATCCTAAGAAACATGAAATGCCGTCACAGGACCCTCAGGTCCGCGCGCATAATTTCAGCGAGGTAGCCCTCGGATATACAGAAGAGATAGCTATCGCAGAAGCGCAGAGATGCCTCAACTGCAAGAACAAGCCATGCGTTGCAGGCTGCCCTGTGAATGTCAACATCCCTGACTTCATCATGAAGGCGAAGGAAGGCGACTGGGAAGGCGCATACCAGATCATCAATGCGACATCGACTCTCCCTGCAGTATGCGGAAGAGTATGTCCGCAGGAGACGCAGTGCGAAGCTAAGTGCACGATGGGCATCAAGTTTGAGCCTGTAGGCATCGGACGTCTCGAGAGATTCGCGGCTGACTGGCATAATGCGAATGCAACAGAGAAGGCTGTAGCTCCTGAGAGCAACGGCCACAAGGTAGCCATCGTAGGCTCCGGTCCTGCGGGACTTACCTGCGCAGGCGACCTGGCAAAGAAGGGCTACAAGGTAACAGTATACGAAGCACTGCACACGGCAGGCGGAGTACTGGTATACGGTATCCCTGAGTTCAGGCTCCCGAAGGCCATCGTGGCAAGGGAAGTAGAAGGCCTCAAGGACCTCGACGTGGACATCGAGACAAACGTCATCATCGGAAAGACACTGACAGTAGACGAGCTCTTCGATGAGATGGGATTCGAGGCAGTGTTCATCGGCTCCGGAGCAGGTCTGCCGATGTTCATGAACATCCCGGGCGAATCGCTCAAGGGAGTGTTCTCGGCAAACGAATACCTGACAAGATCGAACCTCATGAAGGCATACCTGGACGACCCTAAGACGCCTATCATGAAGGGCGGCAAGGTAGCAGTAGTAGGCGGCGGAAACGTAGCGATGGACGCTGCGCGTACTGCGCTGAGACTCGGAGCGGAGCACGTATACATCGTATACAGAAGATCGATGGAAGAGCTTCCTGCAAGGAAAGAGGAAGTCGAGCACGCTATCGAGGAAGGCATCGATTTCAGACTGCTGAACAACCCTGTTGAGATCCTCGGATACAACAATCCGGACGATCCGAGAGATCCTAAGAACGGATTCGTAAAGGGGATCCGCTGCATCAAGATGGAGCTCGGAGAGCCTGATGCATCCGGCAGAAGGAGACCTATCCCAGTAGAGGGAAGCGAGTTCGAACTCGATGTTGACGCTGTCATCATGGCACTCGGCACAAGACCGAACCCGCTGATCAAGAACACGACCAAGGGCCTCGAAGTAAACCGCAAGGGCGGCTTCGTAGTAAACGAGGACGGACTGACCAGCCGCGAGGCAGTATATGCCGGCGGTGACGCAGTAACAGGAGCTGCTACAGTAATCTCGGCCATGGGCGCCGGCAAACTCGCAGCAGCTTCAATAGACAAATACCTCAGCAGTAAATAGGATCCTTGCTTCATTTCTGCAAAAATAGGAGTTTAAAAATTTTTGCTAAATATTCGGGCTCCGGAATTTATATATTTAGCAAATCTCAGAGATAGTTTCACAAAAAACAAAGACAACTTGACGATAACCCGCGAGATCATGGTTATTGTCAAGTTGTTTTCGTTGTGTGCAGCTGTTATTGCTTCAATTTCGAGGATCGTGGCTCCTAATTGCTAAACATATAAATTTTTACGCTTGTTTTTTTAACAATTTTTTGAAAAGTCCTTTTCAGGAGATATTCGAAGGCCTCTTTCAGATCTCTCGAAGGCCTCTTTCGGATCTCTCTAAAGCGGAGACCTTCGGTAAGCCATGGTCAGCCCTATCTGCTGGCCATTATCTCGTCGAGGATCGCATCTGCTGCCTCGAGCTTGCTCATCAGCGGAAGCTGCTTCATGCCCTCTCTGGTCAGCACGGTGATCACGTTGGTGTCGCCTGCGAAGCCTGCGCCTTTTGTCTTAAGGCTGTTGGCGCAGATCATGTTCACGTTCTTCTTGACCAGCTTCTTTGCCGCGTTCTCGAGGAGGTTCTGCGTCTCCATCGCGAATCCGCATAGGAACTGACCTTCCCTGCGGTGCTCGCCGAGGTATCCGAGGATGTCCTGTGTAGGCTCGAGCTCTATACTGCGGCCGGAGGCGGCATCGCTCTTCTTGATTTTTTCGGTAGCGACTTCCGCCGGTCTGTAGTCCGCGACGGCCGCCGCCTTGATGATTATATCCATCTCAGGCGCACGTGATGTCACCGCATCGAACATATCCTGCGCGCTCAGCACGTCTACAGTCTCTACGAACGGTTCCTTCGGCAGAGCTGTCCTGCCGGAGACGAGAGTTACTTCAGCTCCGCGCCTTGCGGCCATGCGCGCGATCGCGTAGCCCATCTTGCCGCTTGAGTGGTTCGTGATGTAGCGCACCGGGTCGATCGCTTCCTGGGTAGGGCCGGCTGTTACCAGCACCTTGAGACCCGCCATGTCTTTCTCCTTCGAAGCCCACTGCTCAACATAGCCGATCAGCACGTCTGGCTCCGGCATCTTGCCTTTGCCCTCTACGCCGCATGCCAGCATTCCTTCAGCCGGCTCGATGATGACGAAACCTCTCTCTCGCAGCGTCTCGAGGTTAGCCTGTGTAGCCGGGTTCTCGAACATCGCGGTATTCATTGCCGGCGAGATGAGAACAGGGCAGGTGCATGCCAGCATTGTCGTAGTCAGCATATTGTCTGCTATTCCGTTCGCAAGCTTGGCTATGGTGTTTCCCGTAGCAGGAGCGATCAGCACGAGGTCGGCAGACTGGCCGAGTGTTATGTGCTCGGTAGGAGTCTCATTGGCAGGATCGAATACGTCGGTGACCACCTTGTTGCCGCTCATGGTCTCGAAGGTAAGAGGAGTGACAAACTTTGCAGCGCCATCAGTCATTATGACGTGTACGTCGTAGCCCTTCTTCTTGAGGCCGCTTGCGATGTATACGGATTTGTAGGCGGAGATGCCTCCGCTGATTCCTAATATTATTTTCTTAGCCATCTTTCCATCGTGGAGGCCGCGCCGGACCGCATCCCGCTCCGGTAACGCGGACTTTGTTTTCACCGTTATACTGATTTGCAAAAAGTATACTTCACATCGCCACGAATTGGCAAGGATATGGTACAATTGCAGTGTAAAGGGGGCAAGCCGGCAAAAGTGCTGCCGCATCCCCGCGATTATTTCCTATTGCTCAAATGAATTTAAAATACGGAGACAAGACATGTTTGACAAACTGATCGAAAAAGTTAAAGCAGAGCCAAAGAAGATCGTTTTTACAGAAGGTTCGGATGCCCGCATCCAGGAGGCAGCAGCAAGACTTCTTGCTGAGGATCTCATGGGCGTAGTGCTCGTCGGCAATGAAGATGAGATCAAGGCTGCAGCAGCTGAGAAGGGATTCGACATCAGCAAGGCTGAGATTATCGATCCTGAAAAGTACGACGGAATGGCTGAGATGGTTGAGACCATGGTAGCTCTCAGAAAGGGCAAAATGACTGAAGAAGAATGCGCTGCCGCTCTTAAGAAAGGTAACTACTTCGGCACAATGCTCGTAAAGATGGGCAAGGCTGACTGCCTGCTCGGCGGAGCTACATACTCAACAGCTGACACGATCCGTCCTGCACTTCAGCTCGTTAAGACAAAACCGGGCGCTCACCTCGTAAGCTCCTGCTTCATCCTCACAAGAGAGGGCGGAGACGAGAACCTCAGAACGATCGCTATGGGCGACTGCGCTGTAAACCTCTCGTACGAGGACAGCAAGGACAAAGAAGGAAATGTTACATTCACAGGCGCTCAGAAGCTCGCTGAGGTAGCAGTAGAGATCGAGAAATGCGCAAGGACTTTCGGAATCGATCCTAAGGTTGCAATGCTCAGCTTCTCCACAAAGGGATCCGGCAAGGGCAACACTGTTGCTCTCTCGGCAGAGGCTACAAAGATCGCCAAGGAGCTCAATCCTGACATGGCTATCGACGGTGAGATGCAGTTCGACGCTGCCGTATCGCCTACAGTAGGCCAGCTGAAGTTCCCTGGATCGCCTGTTGCAGGTTATGCAAACACATTCGTATTCCCTATCATCGAGGCAGGCAACATCGGCTACAAGATCGCTCAGAGACTCGGCGGCTACGCTGCTTACGGACCTATCCTGCTCGGACTCAATGCTCCGATCAACGACCTCTCCAGAGGCTGCGATGCTGAAGAAGTCTACAAGATGTCAATTATCACTGCTGCACTCTAGTAAATCCATAAACAGACCGTTGCAAAAACAGCGCCGGTCTGTTTTGTTGACTGTTTTTTAGATATGAAGAGAAAATTTCACTTAAGCGTTATTCTTTTGATACTGATCGCGTTCTGCGCTGCCCCGGTGCAGTCCTATGCGCTGCCTCCGTGCCACTACGAGCATAATACATACTGCGGAGAGGACATTTATGAGCCTGGCTCACTTGAGGCATCGTACGTTGACTATGTTCAGGGCGTCTGGAAGTGCGATACCAGGCTGGCTAAAAAGGGAGCACTCTGCGGCCGCTGGAGCAATTCGGTGAGGAAGACCTTCTCATCCTCGATGAAAGAGATAAACTACTACGGACTGCGCTTCAACGAGAAGAACTTTCTGGCGAAGTGCAAGGGCTGCAAGGCGGGCACAAAGCTGGTGCTCGGACAGGCGAAGTACGAGAACGGAACGCTTTCGCACGCGATAATCCTGTTCAAGGTGACTGCGAATGAGGTCTGGTGGGCCGACTGCAACTGGAACCACGACAATGTAGTGCATTACCGTCATGGAACAGTTAAGGATTTCGTCAATTTCTATCACTACAAGAAATCAAAATACAGCTATCTGCACTTTATAGTGAAGATCAATTCGTACCGCCACTACAGCACTCCGAAGATCGCATCGGCCAATACTGTTACGGACGGGACCGCAAGGGTAGTCTGGACAAAAACTTCAGGCGCGGAGAAGTACAGAGTATACCGCTCGGCATCAAAAGGCGGGGAGTATTCATGTGTCGCAGAAACAGACGTCTGCTCATATAAGGACACTGCTGCGGAAGCCGGAAAGACCTACTACTATAAAGTAGCGGCAGTTGACAAAAACGGCAAGTCGCACTGGAGCGGTGTGGTAAGCGCTAAAACACAGCTTGACCGTCCGCATACTTCGCTTAAGTATGCAAAGGGCGGGAAGGGCACTCTGGTATGGAATGCGGTGCCTCAGGCTGACCGCTATGACATATACAGAAGGCCGGACAGCGGAAAGTGGAAAAAGATCGCGTCTACAACGGACACATCCTATACAAACAGCAAGATGAAACGCGGCAAAAAGTACTGGTATAAGGTCATGGCGGTCGGAAGCGGCGGCGGGAGCACTGCTTCAGAATACAGCCCGTGGATAACCACTACTACATACGCCTGGGTGCCATGATGATCAGCATGATAAGCAAATAAAAAATCCGGAGCTTTCGGGCTCCGGATACTTTTTTGTTATGCGCGCTTGTTGTCCTCAACGAAGCGTCTTATTTTATTTGTCGTGGTCTTGTCGAAATCGCGGTTGCGCACTATCACGTGTGCGATCCTCTTGAACCTCGGCAGGTCGCTGTTGATCTTGTCGACTGCCGCCTCGATCAGTGCTTCAGCCTGCTCAGGTGTGTAGTCCGGTCCAAGCTTCCTCTCAAGAGCTTCCTTATCGAGTCTGATCGTGGCATGTATACCGTTCCACTGCGAGTTAGGGTCGCGGTCGCCGCCCCATACCATGCACTCAGAAACGATAGGCAATGCCAGAATATAGCTTTCGAGCTCCTCCGGGAAAACGTTCTTGCCGTTGTTGGCGATGATGACGTTCTTCTTGCGGCCCGTGATGAACACGTAATTGTCGCGGTCGAGATAACCGATGTCGCCGGTGTGGAACCAGCCTTCTTCATCAAGCACTGCGGCGGTATTCTCAGGATCCTTGTAGTAGCCCATCATTACCTGCGGTCCGCGGAAGCAGATCTCGCCGATGCCGTTGCTGTCCGCATCGAGGATCTTGCACTCCGTGAACGGCATGATGTGACCGGCCGAAGAGTTTTTCATGTACTTGCGCTTTGCAGGATTCAGAGCGACGATAGGAGCGCACTCTGAAAGGCCGTAGCCCTGGATGGCGTCGAAGCCTAAGTTGCAGAACGAGTCGAGTATCGCTCCGTCTATAGGGGCGCCGCCCGAGATTATCGTATGCATCCTGCCTCCGAAAACTGCCTCGATGTCCTTTCTGACAGACTTAGGAAGCCTTACTTTGAAGCGGCTCGCTTCGCGGTCCATGAGCTCGAACACCTTCATCTGCTTTTCGCTCAGCTTGTCTGCGACCGAGCGTCTTATCTTATTGTGGAAGTTCTCGATGATTGCAGGCACGGCCAGCATGATGGTCGGTCTTACCTCGAGGATGTCCTTGCGGATGTATTTGAGTCCGCGGCTGAACGCGACAGTTGCTCCGCTGTATACGCAGCTGAGGAAGGTCGCGGTGCATTCGTAGCAGTGATGCATAGGCAGCACGGAGAAGCAGATGTCCTTAGGACGCGCTTCGAACATCGACTGCACGAGCATGGTGTCGAGCATCAGGTTGCGGTGCGAGAGCATTACGCCCTTGGCCACGCCAGTTGTGCCCGATGTGAATATGATCGCTGCGAGGTCGGTATTGACTACCTGTGCGTCGACGTAGCGGCGGTCTCCGTCCCAGACCATGTGGCGGCCTTTCTCGCGCAGCTTCTTCCAGGAGATGAGACCGGCTTCAGCATCTTCGTCCTCTTCCATGTCGGCGTTGATGACGAATCTCAGATTGGTTTCGCCGCCTGCCTTGATGCGCTTGAAGATCTCGTAGTACTTGTTGTTGACCGTGATGACAGCTTCGAGTTCGCCCTTGATGGTGAGCTGCGTCAGCTCGCTCTCGTTAAGCTCCCTGTCAAGAGGGACCACGACTCCGACTCCGCCTACTATAGCGAGGTAGGATTCGCCCCACTCTGACGAGTTGCGGCCGATGAGACCGATGTGTCTGTCTTCGAGACCGAGCTCAAGAAGGCCGGTGCCGATCGCATTCACATCCTCGCGCGCCTGGCGGAAGCTGATCTCCCTGAACGGCTGATTCGGTTTATACTTCTGCATGAAGAGCGGAAGGTCAGGATGCTCATCTGCGCTGTAGTTGAGCATGTCCTTGAGATCAGTCACGACGTGCTTGTCCTTGAAGAGGTAGCGCTTGTCCTTGGACTTCTTAAGATCTGCGAGCATCTGCTCGATGACCTCGCGCTCACGCCTCTTGATATTTCTGTATTCTGCGTCTGTATATTTTCTGCTCATAAAAGTGTCCCGATTCGCTGCCTGCTTGCGCTGACAGCTTTGTTTCTATATAATTCGTGCATTAATTGAAACTTAGTCATATAATGTAGTTTACGAAACAATATTATATCACATAATCATACGAGAGCATATAACAGACGCCGAAAGTCCCCCGCCTTTGTAGGCGGCGGGGTCCATCTTCGACCGTCGGTGGCGGGTAACAATCCCCGACCGACGCTCTCAGGAGCTGAAGCTCCCGGCGTCTGTTAACGGCGTCGCTCGCTCCAATCAAGCGAGCTTGTTGGAGCTTTGCTCCTGGTTAAATACACGCTCCGTGAGGACTTTAAAAAAAAGTTAAATTTTTTGATCTGTTATTTTACATGTAACTTTTGAGAGAGGACACGGGGCTGAATATATAGAAAGGAAGATAATGGAATGGAAGAAGTAAGGATCATAGATCTGAAGGAAAGCATCCTTGCGGACAATGACGCGGATGCGGATAAGCTGCGTGAGGAACTCGCAGAAGAGAAAACTGTATATATAAATGTAATGAGTTCGCCGGGATCCGGCAAGACTTCGACGATCCTCAGACTTGTTGAGCAGCTCAGACTGCTCTGCAGGGTGGGAGTCCTCGAGGCTGACATCGATGGCGACGTCGACACAAGGACCATGCTGGATGCAGGCATCCCTGCAGTGCAGCTCCATACGGGCGGCATGTGCCACCTTGACGCAGACATGAGCCGTCAGGCTCTCCGCGAGATCAATTCACAGGATCTCGATGTGGTCATTCTTGAAAATGTAGGCAACCTGGTCTGCCCTGCTGAATTCGACACAGGAGCTCAGATCAACCTCGTGATACTGTCGGTGCCTGAAGGCGATGATAAGCCGCTCAAGTATCCTCTGATGTTCACTAAGGCTGACGTGGTGGTCGTCAACAAGATCGACGCCATGGAGGTGTTCGACTTCAGCCCTGAGAAATTCAAGCAGAACGTGGCTGAGTGCGCTCCTGAAGCGCCGGTGTTCATGGTATCGGCCGCGACAGGCGAAGGGATCATCGCGCTGTCCGAGTGGATCGGCGAACGCGTCAAGGAAATACTTGAATACATCGATTAGAATGGGGAAACAGACATGTCAGAAAATAATAATGTAAGAGTAATAGACGTAAACGTAGGCATTTTCGAAGAAAATGACCGGATCGCCGCGGAAGTAAGGGCGCAGAACAAGGCAAACGGGACCTTCATGGTGAACGTTATGGCATCGCCGGGAGCCGGCAAGACGACCACGCTCCTGCGCACCATCAAAGAACTGGGCGGTGAATATAATATAGGCGTAATGGAGGCCGACATAGAGGCGACAGTCGATGCCGAGAAGATGGCTGAGGCGGGAGTCCGTTCTATGCAGATCCATACTGGCGGCGAGTGCTGCATGGATGCTGCGATGACACAGGCAGCGATCAACGAGTTCGACACAGAGGATCTCGACATCGTATTCCTTGAAAATGTAGGCAACCTTGTCTGCACTGCCGAGCAGGATACCGGAGCAAACATCAATATTGAGATACTTTCGGTGCCTGAAGGCGACGACAAGCCGCTGAAGTATCCTCTGATGTTCACGGTCACACAGGCTGTTCTGGTAAACAAGACAGATACGCGTAAATTCTTCGCCTTCGATGATGAGGCATTCGTTGAGAGAGTACACGCGCTGAATCCGCTGTCAGAGGTGTTCTTCGTATCTGCAAAGACAGGCGAAGGCTTCGACGCATGGCTCAGCTGGCTCCGCCGTCAGGTAGAGCTGTCAAAGGCACTGTAACTGAAGCCTCAAAAGTTCCTCGCTCGGGTACGCCTCTCGGCTCAAAATTTGCGACGCAACGGTTTCGGGCTCGAGCTTCGCAGCAAGACTGCTCGCTCTCCCCTCGCAACCGGCTGCAAATTGGCCCCTCGCTCGGATACTTTTGAGTCTTCTGCAACACTGGTTATGAAAGGGGTATTTATGTTTGATGTAGCAATTATCGGGACCGGACCTGCGGGCCTTTCCGCAGCTCTTACGCTGAAGCTCCACAACAAGGAGATCATCTGGTTCGGCTCAAATGAGCTGAGCGACAAGGTAGGCAAGTCAGAAAAGATCGCGAATTATCCGGGCGTTGCCATGGTTTCTGGATCTGATCTGAACAAGAAGTTCCGCGAGCAGGCTGCAGAGATGGGGCTCGAGCCTGTGGACAAGCGCGTGACCAACATCGCCGACATGGGCGGCACTTTCATGATCCTCGCAGACAACGAGATGTTTGAGGCGCGCACGGTGCTGCTTTCAACAGGCATCGCTGCTGCTAAGGGGATGGAGAACGAGTCAAGGCTCCTCGGCGCGGGCGTAAGCTACTGCGCTACATGCGACGGGTTCCTTTACAAGGGAAAGACCGCAGCCGTGTACTGCACGGATGAGCGCATGGAACATGACATAAAGTACCTCGAGGAGATCTGCGGCAAGCTGTATATCTACACGAGCTTCGGCTATAAGACAGACGCGGAGAATGCGGAGGTGCTGAAGCTGCCGGTAAAGAAGCTTGACGGCGGCATGAAGTGCGATTCCATAGAGCTCACTGACGGGACTAAGATCGACGTGGATGGAATCTTCATACTGAGGCCTGCCATCGCACCGTCGACTGTGCTCCCGGGCCTTGAGATGGACGGTGCGCATATAAAGGTAGGCCGCAGCCAGGAGACGAATTTCAAAGGATGCTACGCTGCGGGCGACTGCACGGGCAGGCCGTATCAGATAGCGAAGGCGGTCGGCGAAGGAAACGTTGCTGCTCATGCGATACTTGAGCATCTCAGCGGGATCGAAAAGGAGAATTAACAGTGGCAGAACTTAAGATAGAAAACCAGGCGATGATGTTCGCCTTTCTCAGCCGCGCAGCCATTGAGGCCAAGGGAGAAGAAGGCAGAAAAGCGATCCAGGACGGCATGATACGCTACGGAAGAGAGCGCGGAGCCAGGATGGCGGAGCGCGCACGCAAAGCGGGCGATCCTGTCGACCTCTGGACAAACCAGGCATACGGAGAGTGGAAGCCTGACTATGCGGGACAGATGGAGTTCGGCATGCTCCGCTCAGAGCCGACTTATCAGACATATATCGCAAAGTGCGCCTGGTGCGAGGCATGGAAGAAATACGACATCCTCGAGTACGGGCGCGAGTACTGCGTGAATGTGGATGCGGCTGTTTACGAGGGATTCGGATGCGGAGCCGTGTGCACACCTCTTACCACATCGATGAGCTGGGGCGGAGAGCGCTGCGATTTCGACTGGGGAAAGCCGCTGAGTGAAGAAGAAGTCAGAATGGTAGCGGACAAAAAGGCTGAGCTCGGCACAAGCGCCATGAGGGATTTCAATTTCCATACCGCACACATTTACTGCTCGGTCGCGGATGAGCTCTGCAAGCATTTCCCGGAGGAATCAAAGGCGATGATCGACAGAGCTGTTGCGGACTATATTGCGCTTTTCGGTCAGGAAGCGTATGATTGCCTTCTGGAGTTCTCGCCGGACGAGTTCTGACAGACTGGAGACTGATAAATATTGAATTCTTTAAAACTTAATGCTGAATACGCATCAACACACGGGGCATACTGGATGATCTACGGTATCACAGGCAGTTTTGCCTCGGTTTTTATGCTTGCAAAAGGTTACAGCAACATGCACATCGGCATAACGATGGCTGCTGCAAATCTGCTGGCGCTGGGACTGCAGCCTTTTGTCGCTGACCATATGGACAGGGCAAAGGGGATAAAGATAATCGACGCCATAGTCTGGATGACAGTTCTCATGATGCTGACCGGGATGGGTTACTTTGCTTTCGCCGGCGGATCGTTCATGCTGGCTGCAGCTCTCGCGGCCGTTCTGGCCGTACACGCCCTGATCCAGCCGCTGCTGAATTCGCTTGCCTTCAGGCTCAGCGAAAGCGGCTCTGAGGTAAGCTATGGTATAGGAAGGGCCGGAGGCTCGCTGGGTTTTTCCGTCATAGTGGCCGTGCTCGGAACCCTCGTAGAGAAAAAAGGCGAGATGTCGATACCGGTATGCATGGAGGCAGCATGCGCGCTGCTCATAGCGCTGCTCTTCCTTACAAAGCACAGCTTCGCAAAAATGAAGAGGGCAAACGATATCGGGATCGCTGAGCACACCGGCAGAGCGCCGGACGAAACGGACGCGGAAGATGAAAGGATAGATCTCAGGGCATTCATCGGGCGCAATAAATACTTCTTCATACTGAACCTGGGTCTTTCAGGACTGCTCTTCAGCAATGGCATCCTCAGCAATTATATGCCGCAGATAGCAGCCGGAGTAGGAGGCACCACAGAGCAGACAGGAAGGATACTTTCCCTGATGGCCATACTCGAGATGCCTACGATGATGTTCATCGGAACGATACGGAAGCATTTCCGGAGCCGCACGCTGATAAAGATCGCGTCTGTCGGCTTCCTGGGGAAGATCGTGGTCTGCTGGCTTGCCGGTTCTGTCGGACTGCTGTTTGCCGCACAGGCGTTCCAGCTTGTGGCATTCGCGCTCCTGACACCTGCCATGGTGTATTACATAGATGAGATAATGAGCCCGGGAGAGGCGGTAAAGGGACAGTCTCTCTTCACTATGATGTTTACTTTCTCAACTATCATCGCAAGCTTCGCGGGAGGCTGGATACTTGACGCTTCCGGAGCAAAGGCTCTTACATTCGCGGGAGCGCTGGTGACGGCTGCCGGAGCCGCGGTGGTATTTCTCAGTATTGATAAAGTAAAGTCACACAGATGATTGCCGCGGGGAGGCCTGTGTGTTACAATCACAATGCAACTGAAAACAGGAGATCAACAATGGAAACCAGAGTCGCCGTGATAAGCATTATCGTCACGGAGTCCGACAGGGTGGAAATGCTGAATGATCTGCTCCATGAGTATTCCGCTTATATAATCGGACGCATGGGGATCCCGTACAAGGAAAAGGGGATAAGCATCATCAGCATAGCCATTGACGCACCGATGGATAAGATCAATTCACTCACCGGAGCGCTCGGACGTCTTGACGGTATAAATGCCAAGGTGACCTACGCCAAAGTTTAAAACATCCTCCTGAAGCCGAAATCCCATGGACCGGGTTTGAGGCCGAAGCAAGATGCGATGCTGATCATTTGAAAGGACGTTTTTTTGCGTACTGTATATTTGTATCCATGCAGCCTTGCTTCACACGGAGCGGGGCTGTTTTTATTTGAGGGTAGGGACACCGCAAAAAAACTAAAAAAGGAAAACAAATCAAGCAGATGAGCCTCAGAAGAGACGGAAGGCTTGGAGCCGCATGGATCGCAATACTTATTGTGCTGCCGTTTATTGCAGCAGTCATCGCTCTCGGGATCGGACGTATGTCGATCGCCCCTGGCGAGGTCTTTGACGTGCTCCGCGCCGCTCTGTCCGGCAAACATGCTGAAAGCGCGCTCATTGAAAAGACCGTGATGCAGCTGAGACTCCCGCGCATAATCCTGGCAATGCTGGTCGGAGCCGGACTTTCCGTGTCCGGATGCGCGTTCCAGAGCCTCTTCGCGAATCCGCTCGCGACACCGGACACGCTGGGCGTGGCAAGCGGTGCGGCTTTCGGCGCCGCCCTCGGCATACTGCTCGGATTCGACCTGATAGGCATACAGCTGCTCGGACTGTTTATGGGCGGCGCTGCTGTCGCTCTAACCTGGCTCGCGGGATCGGGCAGGGACAGAGGAGGCCTGAGCTACATAGTTCTCTCAGGCATAATGATCGGATCGCTCTTTTCTGCGCTCATATCTTTCATAAAGTTTGCGGCTGATGCCGAGTCCCAGCTCCCGGCCATAACCTACTGGCTGATGGGCGGTCTCGACAAGGCAAATTACCGCACTCTCGCGCTCGGAGCGCCGGTGATAATAGCCGGCCTTATACTCTTCATGCTCATAAGATGGCGCATGAACCTGCTGCCTCTTTCCGACGATGAAGCGAAGGCATCGGGTGTAAACATCCGGCTCCTGCGGGGAATCACTGTTGTGGCGGCGACTGCCATCACGGCATCGTGCGTATCGATGTGCGGACAGGTAGGCTGGGTGGGACTTCTGATCCCTCACATGTGCCGCATGCTCTTCGGCAACAACCATCTTTCGATAGTACCGGCATCCGTGAGCTTCGGAGCCGTATTCATGATAATTGTAGACACTCTGGCGCGCAGCATATCCGCAGCGGAGATACCTGTTTCGATACTGACTGCCATGATAGGCGCGCCGTTCTTCATAGTTCTGATGAGAAGAAGCGGAGGCTGGCGCATATGAGCGGACAGGTAAGAAATGACGCGCGTTCCGGCGGGGCTCTTCTCAGGATAGAAAACGGGAACTTCGCATACAAGAGCGGACCGCAGATACTCAAAGATATAAATATAGAGGTCGGGCCCGGCGAGATACTGGCCGTGCTGGGACCTAACGGGGCGGGAAAGACTACGCTTCTCAGGTGCATGATGGACATGCTCCACTGGCAGAGCGGACGCAGCCTTCTCGATGGCGAAGACATACGTAGCATACCTGCCTCGAAGCTCTGGCGCAGGATGGCATACGTTCCTCAGGCCAGGTCGGCCGCGGTTTCATACACGGCATTCCAGACCGTGCTCCTGGGTAGGAGCAGCCGCATAGGCGCTTTTTCCGCTCCTTCCGCTGAAGATATGAAGATCGCGGAAAGTGTGATGGAGAGGCTTGGGATATCGCATCTGGCCGACAAAGCGTGCTACGCGATAAGCGGCGGAGAGCTGCAGATGGTGCTCATAGCGCGTGCCATGGCGGCCGAACCGGAGATACTGGTGCTCGACGAACCGGAGTCCAATCTGGACTTCAAGAACCAGCTCATCGTGCTCGACGCGATGACCGCCCTTGCGGCTGAGGGAGTCGCGTGCATATTCAACACGCACTACCCGGCACACGCGCTCCAGCGTGCAGGCAAGGCGCTGATGCTTTCGAAAGACGGCAGGAGCATCTTCGGGGATACTACGAGCGTGGTGACCGAAGAGAACATACGCCATGCTTTCGGTGTCGATGCCCTCATAGGCGAGGTGGAGACGCCGCATAACATAATGAAGAACGTCGTGGCTGTCGGGATCTCAGAAGACGGCGCTCCGGAAGCGGCAGATGGCGCTGCAGGCGCGGCTGCTTCTGAAAAGGCAGGGCACAAAGAGGAAGCGATACTCGCTTCCATAACCGTGATCATGCGGAGCAACGAGAGGGCAGCCCTCATAAACAGCGCGTTCAGGGATTACAACCACCTCCTCATAGGCAGGATGGGACTGCCTCACAGGAGGTCCGAAAAATACATAATAAGCGTGATGCTCGAGGGACCGGCGGCGGAGATCGATGCTCTTTCGCACAGGCTGAGCCTCATCCCTGACATCAGCGTGAAGACGACATACGAATAGAGGAAGGGATTCGAAATGATTAAAATTGCAGTATACGGAAAAGGCGGGATCGGCAAGTCGACCACTGTGTCGAACGTGTCGGCTGCGCTCGCGGACATGGGCTACAAGGTGATGCAGATAGGCTGCGATCCTAAAGCTGACTCGACATCTAGCCTGCACGGACAGGGCGACATGACTACGGTGCTCGATCTTGTAAGAGAACGCAAGAACGCCTTTGAACTTTCGGATATGGTAAAGGAAGGCTACGGCGGAGTCATCTGTGTGGAGGCCGGCGGTCCTACTCCGGGCCTCGGATGCGCGGGACGCGGGATCATCGCAGCTCTCGACAAGCTTAAGGAAAAAGGCGCATATGAGACATTCAAACCTGATGTCGTCATCTATGATGTGCTGGGCGATGTGGTCTGCGGCGGATTTTCGATGCCTATGCGCGGCGGCTATGCCGACAAGGTGTTCGTGATCACTTCGGGCGAGAACATGGCCATCCATGCCGCCGCGAATATAGCAGTCGCGCTCGATGGCTTTAAGGACAGAGGCTACGCAACGCTCGGCGGCATCATACTCAACCGCAGGAACGTCCGCGATGAGGACGCGAAGGTAGCGGAACTCGCTTCGGACATCCACTCCGAGGTGATCGGAGAACTTAGCAGGAGCGAGACGGTCACTGACGCGGAGGACCTCGGAAAAACTGTCATCGAAGCTTTCCCTGACAGCGAAATGGCCGGAGAGTACCGCAGGCTGGCTAAGAAGCTCCTTGAGATATGCAATTCGGGAATGAGAAAATGCTGAAAAAAGTAAACGAAAAACAGAATAAAAGGCTGAGTGCGGATGAGATCCCACATGTAAGGATCGCGGACGCGGGCTTCCCGGCGCCGTTCAGGTCGGGGCTGGAGTATTCATCTCCGGCCCGCGGCACGTGGAACATAGTCCACACCGGGATGCTCATCCCGGAGGCACACGAAATATTCGTGTGCGCCGCGGGCTGCCTGCGCGGAGTCGTGCTGACAGCTGCCGAGATGGGCACGGCCGACAGATTCTCCACAGTAGCGATCCGCGAGAACAACCTTCT
>JAFVPI010000123.1 GCA_017505405.1 Mogibacterium sp. | reverse complement strand
CATCAGCTCCAAGCAAAGACACCACCGAAAGGTGGTGTCTTTTGTGGTATACTATCCGTTATGAATGGCGGAAAAAGAGACAATGATTATCAATACCTGTGGTTTCTGCCACTGTATCTTCTCGCTTTCGTGATAGTGGAGAGGGTAAACATAGGCGCTGAGTATCACACGATCCATATGTTCATGGACGACCTGATACCTTTCAGCGAAATTTTTGTGATCCCGTATCTTTCGTGGCACGTTGTCACGGTGGCAATGATAATCTACCTTTTCAGAAATGACAGGGAAGTATTCAGGAAGATGATGCAGTTTTTCATCGTCGGAGCTATCATGTCTTTTGCAGCGTTTCTTATATATCCGAGCTGCCACTCGCTGAGGCCGGACAGCTTTGAGCGTGACAACATGCTTACATGGATAGTTTCTATGATATATCTTGTCGACACACCAACCAATGTCTGCCCGTCCATGCACGTTATCGGCTCTATGGGTCTTATGTTTGCCGCGATGTACGCAAATGAGAAACTGTCGATCCAGGCTAAGACTGCAATGGCCGTGACTGTGTTCTTCATATGTGTATCCACGCTCTTTGTGAAGCAGCACTCGATAGTGGACGCAGTAGTCGCTCTTCCTGTCAGCTTTGCCGCATGGGGGCTGTCCTTTAATGACGCAAGCCCGGAGGTCGGTAACAAGCTTCGAGAGGTGATGAGCAGAAAGAATATAGTAAACCTCCCTAACGCCATAACACTGTTAAGACTGCTTCTGATACCGGTGATCGTACGCCTGTACCTAGGAGAGATGTATGCCGGCAGTTTCGCCGTAATCGCAGTGGCGGTAATTACCGACCTGATCGACGGCGCCGTCGCGAGGAGGACAGGCTGCGTTACGGACTTCGGGAAGTTCTTCGACTCGGCGGTAAGCAAGGTGCTGATTGCCGTGCTCATAATATGTCTGGTGCCTGAGTACAGATGGATGTGGCTCCTTCTGATGGTAATGTTGTTCAGGGAGCTGAGCCAGATCATATACAGTTATATCCTGTTCTCAAGATATGACAGGGTGTATAGTTCAAGGTGGTATGGAAAGATATGCAAGGCTTACATGACTACTGTCACCGCGGCGCTGATCATGTGGCAGGGCATTCCAAGGCCGGCGGCCAACCTGATGATCATCACATGCTCCGGCATAGTACTTTTCACGATGCTGATGTACACGCGTATGTATCTGCAGGTCGTCTGGGGTGATGATTACCCTGCCAATGTTTCCGCAGCGTCAAAGACACTCGTCATTTCGCTTTGGGTAATGGTTATGATAGTCGCGCTTTGCCTGCATGACAGGATATCCCTAAGTGCCATACTGTCATATACTCCTTCAGACCCGTATTTGGCAGTTATAGTGATGCTGCTGATGTTTGCGCTGAAAACGCTTTCGGTGTTCTTCTACTCAGGAGTTCTCTTTCTGGCAAACGGAACGCTGTTCAGCCTTCCTGCAGCCATCGCGATGAACATCGCGGGGGCTCTTGTCATGACGTTCGAAGGATATTTTATAGGCAACAGGCTTGCCGGCGAGCAGCTGCAGGACATCGAAGAGAAGTATTCTAAACTCCGTGGGCTTGTCAGACTGAAGAACGAGAAGCCGTTCATCTTTGTGCTGCTGCTCAGACTCCTCAAAATGATGAACTACGACATAGGGAGCATGTATATGGGCGCCGCGAGAGTGAAACTGCCGCAGTACATAGCAGGCAGCCTTCTGGGGATATTTCCGGACATCATTCTCTACGCGATGATAGGGCGCGGCCTTGGAGACCTCAATATAAGCAGGACTGCCGCAGCGGCAATTGCTTATGTAGGACTATCCGTCACATCGATGGTGGTAATTAAGCTGCTGGCCGACAGGTACGGCGAAGAAGAGCCCTAAGAAAGACACATGCAAGGTCAAATGATGAGCCACGACTATGGTATTGTTTAACCACTAAGATGAAGAAAATATACGGAAGATATAGTTGTGAATAAGACTGTGAAATGGAAAAATGAGTATGATGACTACACTTTAGGGCTGGCGTTGCTGGATCTGATGCCGGTCTTACTGTTTCTTTTGAGCGGGCTTATAATGTACAGCATGTACGAAAGTCCGATCCTGCTCACGGGAGTCCTTGCAAGCTTCATCGGAGGCTTCTGCAAAGCCGTATGGAAGCTGATCATAGTGACCGGGAAAAAAGACTGTTCCGTACTGACACGCGCGTTCCGCATCCTTATGCCTTCCGGCTTTGCTCTGATGATACTGTCCGTGCCTGTGGGAGGCGGCGCTGCGCTTGCCGGATTGTGGCGTTCACTGACTATGATGCCTGCGGCGCTATTGTTTGCGGCAGGTTTTGCTCTGATGTGCCTGATGGGATACCTCGGTTCACATATGGACAGCAGCGCAGGGTCTAATTGGACAGAGGAAATAGTCAATACCCTGGCTCAGCTGGCTGTTCTGGCCGGAGTGATAGTTGTGTATTTCGGTACGTATTATCATGCTGACAGCCAGGCGATTGATGCGCTCCGGGGAATGAACGGAGTAAATGTCTCTGAGATAACTCAGGAGGATGAGGGAGTAAGCGGATGGTATTTTGACGGACCGGGCACAGATTCCGCTCTGGTGTTCTATCCGGGGGCTAAAGTCGAAGCTGCCGCATATGCCCCGCTCATGGAAACGCTGTCTTTGAGAGGTATCGATTGCTATCTGTGCGACATGCCGTTCAATTTTGCGCTGCTGGGAAGGGACGCAGGCGGGACCATACGAACAGGAGAAATAAACAATTACGTGAAATGGTATATCGGAGGGCATTCGCTTGGAGGTGTAGCTGCGGCGATGGCAGCGGATGATGCGGAGGAGGCAGGGGACATGGCTGCATGGGACGGACTTGTTTTGCTCGCTTCGTATCCGACTGATGAGATCAGCACTCCGGTTCTATCAATATATGGTACAGAAGACAAAGTGCTCAATACAGGCAAATACAATAAGACAAAGTCTGCCGGACTGTGGCCGTCCGACTTTACTGAAGTGGTCATAGAGGGAGGAAATCACGCTCAGTTTGGCAACTATGGCGAACAGAAAGGTGACGGCAGTCCGGCGATAACTGCGGCAGAGCAACAGAAAGAAACCGCGGATGCTATAAGCGAATGGGCCGGAGCACATTTTATACAAGGAGAAGAGCCATGAAACTTCTATTTGCATCTGATTCATTTAAGGGAAGCCTGACAAGTGAAAAAACCGTAGAGCTGCTCAGCAGGGCTGCCCGGGAAGTATTCGGTGAGTGCGAATGCTCCGGAGTTCCGGTCGCTGACGGCGGCGAGGGAACTGTTGAAGCAGTAATTACTGCAGAGCAGGGCGAACAGATCGCTGTAAAAGTTCACGGTCCGCTCATGGAAGAAACCGAAAGTTTTTACGGGATCTTTGACGGAAACAAGGCTGTCATAGAGATGGCTGCAGCTTCAGGATTGCCAATGGTGCCTGAAGAACTGCGAAACCCGCTGAATACTACCACCTTCGGCACCGGTGAGCTGATACTGGATGCACTGAAACGGGGCTATCGTGATATCTCGATCGCTATCGGCGGCTCTGCTACCAATGACGGAGGGATGGGCTGTGCCAGAGCGCTCGGCGTAAGATTCCTGGATCAGGACGGAAATGAACTCGAAGGCTTCGGGCGCGATCTCGCCAGAGCTGTATCGATCGATATTTCCGGTCTGGATGAGCGCGTAAAAGACTCGAAGATCACTGTAATGTGCGATGTAACAAATCCTCTCTGCGGAAAGGACGGAGCCACATGGACCTTCGGAAAGCAGAAAGGCGCAACTCCGGAAATCCAGGAAGAGCTTGAAAAGGGCATGTGCAGCTACCGCGATGTTATCAGGGAAACTTTCGGCATAGACTGTGACGGGATCCCGGGTACAGGAGCTGCAGGCGGGCTAGGTGCGGCTCTTATGGTATTTCTCGGCGGAGAGATGAAGTCCGGGATCGAGACCGTGCTGGATCTGATCCGGTTTGATGAGCGCCTCGAGGGTGTTGATCTCGTCGTAACAGGAGAAGGACGTACCGACTGGCAAAGCTGTTTCGGCAAAGTTATGCAGGGAGTTGGCATGCGGGCTAAGGCGAAAGGCATCCCTGTTCTGGGTCTCTCAGGCTCGCTGGGGAAAAATGCGATGGATATCTGCAGCTGCGGAATATCCTCCCTCATGACGACGGTGAATGCGCCGATGCCTCTCAGTGAGGCTATGGAACGGGCAGAAGAGCTCTACTATGAAGGAGCTCTCCGGATGTTCCGTTTTGTCAAAACAGGGATGGAAATGCGATAATATAATTTGAAAACATGGGGTGCGCGACTTACGTT
>JAFVPI010000122.1 GCA_017505405.1 Mogibacterium sp. | reverse complement strand
GTTGTCTCCGGACAGCTCAGGAGCGCCGAAGTGTATGTCAGCGAGACTGCTTCTTTTTGCAATGGCACGGAACGTGCGGCTCGACGCCACACCGCCTGCCATGTATATCCTGTCCGCGCAGTATCTGTCTTTAAGATAAGCGGCGGTATTGATCAATAATTCAGATACCGATCCGAAAAGCTCGGCTATGACATCCGTGACCTTCACATCTCCGGGAGCTTCAGCATATCTCATCAGTCTTGTTTCTGCTCCTGAAAGATTGAAATAACCTTCATCACATTTTATCCTGGGGAGAACTCCTGTGCGGGAAATTTTCTTTGTATCAAAGCCAGTCTTTTCAAGGACTTCATAAGCCATGTCATCAAGATACCGTCCTGCAGGGAAAGGCAACCCCAGTGCCACCCCGAATCTGTCGAGGAGCTGGCCGGCAGAGATATCAAGCGTGCCGCCGACTATCTCCATGCTGTATCCCCTGTCATCAGGGCTGCACAGCAATGCTTCCGTAGTGCCTCCGCTGAGGTGGAAAAAGAGCGTGTCAGGTGCAGCTGCATTTCCGTCGCTTTCCATGACTGCAGCCGCATGACCTTCCTGATGCGAGAAGCAATACACAGGGACTTTCAGCGCCGATGCTATCTCCCTTGCGGCATTTATCCCTGCAAGAAAACAAGGCATGTATGAGCCTTCGATCCTTCTTGGTCTTTCTGAGACGCCTACTGCCTTGATACATACCGGATCTGCCAGTCCGAATATCTCTTCGATATATCCCGGGAGCCTGTTGCTGTGCATAAAGAATGCGTCGGACTGCCTGAGTCCCCTTTTTCCCTCAGGTACATCCAGAAGAACAGCCTTCTGAGCCAGAATGCTGCCATCCGAGTCAACGACTGCTGCTGAGGTCCTGTAATTCGAAGTGTCGATCCCGAGATACAGCTTTTTCATGTTTAAATGCTGCGTGAGATCTTGCCCAGCACGGAATTTATGAAAGCGTACGATCTGTCATCGCCGTACTTTTTAGCCAGATTTACGGCTTCGTTTATTGAAACACTCACAGGAATGCTCTCAACATAAAGCATTTCCGCAACAGCTGTTCTGAGGATCGCCAGATCTGTCCTGGCGATTCTTTCTATCGACCACTTGTCAAGATTCTTACTGATCACTGCATCGATCTCATCGTGGTGATCCTGGACCGCAGCAAGCGTCTCGGCAGCCTGTTTTTTCCCTGCCGCTTTGACGTTCTCATCAATGATGGAAAGATCATCGACCCTGAAGTCGTCCGTCATGTCCATCTGATAAACGAGCTGCATCGTTTTTTCCCTTATATCTTCTCTTTTCAATTCTTCTCCTTCTTATCGAGCCCTTCAACACGTATGTTTACGGCTTTTACGGTGAATTCTGTCTGCTCCTCGATGTCTCTTTTGACCTTTGACTGAATATCATAGCAAAGCTGAGGGATATTCACACCGAAATAAACTATTATTTCGCAGTTTATAGTCAGGACGCCGTCATCCTCGCTTACCTTGACACCGGGATTATGAACATCCATTCCTATCACCTTCTGGATGTTTTCACTGAAACCGGGATCCGGGAATCTGCTGACTGCATCAAATGACATGATATCTCTTTCGACCAGTTCCACAAGATCAACAGAATCACTCATCAGAGTCTTCCTCTCTCTCTACTTTTTCTATGCGTATCTTTTCTATCCTGCGGTCCTTGACTGACAGGATAGTAAAGTCATAATCTTCATATGATATCGGCTTGTATCTGACTTTTTCTCTTGGGATCTCACCCATAAGGTCGATAATGAAGCCTCCGACAGTCTCGCTTGTCTCTGATTCGAGCTCAACACCGGTCTCTTCCTCAAGATCATCGAGGTACACATTGCCGTCGACGATAAATGTAGTATCGTTAACTTGCTCGATCACGCGGTCTTCCTCGTCAAATTCATCGTCTATATCGCCCACTATCTGCTCAATGATGTCCTCTACGGATACGATACCGCTGAAACCGCCGTATTCATCAATAAGAATGGCAAGATGCTGCTTCTCTATCTGAAGTTCCCTGAAAAGAGAATCGATATTCTTGGTCTCCGGCACAAAGTAAGCCGGTCTGAGCAGCTTCTTTATATCAACGTTGTCGAAGCCCTTCTTTGTGGCGTTGTAAAGATAGTCCTTGATGTGGAGTATCCCCACTATGTTGTCAGGGTCGCCCTTATACACAGGGATCCTGGAATGAGTAAGCTCCATGAGCTCCTCGAAATACTCGCTTCTGTCGTCGTCAAGGTCTATCATGAACACATCCGTACGCGGGGTCATGATCTCATATGCAAGGAGGTCATCGAACTCGAATATCGAGTCGATCATCTTGCGGCCTTCTTCCTTGATCTCGCCTGACTCCTGCCCTCTGTCGAGCATCGACATTACTTTATCTTCAGAGAAGTAAGCGTCATCCACGTCTATCTTTTTACCCATGATGCGGAGTATCAGGTTGGCAATGCCCCTGCATATCCATACCAGCGGAAGCGTGATGACATATATGAACTTCTGGAATCCTATAAGGCCTACGCCTGCAGCTTCACTTGACTGTGCCGCAAGCTTTTTAGGCAGGATATCGGAAAGTGCTGTGTAGACTATGTAAAAGCCCAGATTGCATAATAAGAGCACAAATATTCCGAACCCGTTTTTGTAAAATCCGAATTCATTCTGAACGTCAGAAAGATCGATCATAAGCATCAGGATATTGAAAAGAATGAAACAAAGAATGATGCTTATGAAACTTGCTGCATGATCAGCATAGTGATATTTTGACGGTTTTGAAAGGAATGCAGTAACTGTCTGAAGTTTTTTATTCTCAGGCTCGTCTTCAAGCATGTCCTTGATGACATTGCGGTCTATGTAGTCGAGCGCGCGTTTGCAGGCAACCACAAGACCATTGAAAACCATGATCAGTATGATCAGTATGATAAACAAATAAGAGGGTAAACTGCCGTCTTCCATTTTTTCTCCTTACTTCTTTTTGCGTAATATAAAGCCTTCCTCAGGTATGCGTTCAAAGCGGATGCGCAGTATCTGCTGCGGATGCGGAGCGCTCTGTACAGCATTGCCCTCCTCGTCATACATCTCCCTGATAGTCTCTTCGTAATATGGCGTATACGGACCGAATATCTCGACGGTATCTCCTACGGAGAACTTGTTTCTCTGCTCTACCGTTGTAAGACCGGTAGATCTGTCTGTTTCTCTGACGAGACCGATGAACGAATAGTCCCTTGTGTAATCGCTGGTGATGTAGTTCTGATCCTTGTCAGTAGGCTTGTTATAGTAGAATCCGTGAGTGAATTCCCTGTGACTCGCCTTGCACAGCTCATCGTAATAACCGGTATCAAACACGTAATTCTCAGGATCGCTGAGATATGAATCTATGGCAGCCCTGTAAGCTGTTACCACGGTAGCCACATAGTACATGGATTTCATGCGGCCTTCTATCTTCAGTGAATATACGCCTGCTTCTGCGAGATCCGGGATATGATCTATCATGCACAGATCGCGCGAATTCAGTATGTAACTGCCGTAGCTGTCTTCTTCTATCGGATAATACTGTCCCGGTCTCTGCTCTTCCACAAGTGCGTACTTCCACCGGCACGGATGTGTGCATGCTCCGCGGTTGGCATCTCTGCCGGCCATGAAATTGCTGAGCAGGCATCTTCCGGAATATGAGATGCACATTGCTCCATGGACAAAGGATTCGATCTCTATGTCCTCGGGAAGCTCGGCTCTCATGATCTTTATCTCTTCAAGGCTCATTTCACGCGCGCACACTATCCTCTTGACTCCCTGCGAGGCCCAGAAGCGGGCTGTAAGGTAGTTTGTGGTGTTTGCCTGTGTTGACAGATGTATCTCAGCATCAGGGATCTGCTCCCTTATGAGGCCCATAACGCCCGGATCAGACACGAGAAAAGCATCAACGGGAATATGCCTGATTTTGCCGATGTAATCCTTCAGAGGCAAAATATCGCCGTTGTGAGGGTATATATTGATGGTCATATATCCCTTGGCATTGTTGGCATGCAGCCAGTCCATCGCCTCTTCGATCTCAGGCACTGTAAAATTGCCTGCTCCGGCTCTCAGGCTGAACATTTCACCGCCGAAATAGACAGCGTCAGCTCCGAACCTGACGGCAGTTTTCAGTTTTTCCATGTCCCCTGCAGGGGCAAGTAATTCAAGTTCAGGTTTTTTGTCGTTATTTTTCATTTATAAATCGTATTATCGCAAGACCGTCAGCGCCGGTAAGTATGGAAACCTCCAGATCATCACGCTGCTGCAGATATTCCAGAAACTGCTTCATGTACTTGATGCTCGTTCTGTGGCGTTTTGCATCCCTGCCTTCAGCCTCCACTATCCATCCTTTAAGGAGGATATTGTCACATGCAATGAGGGCATCTTTAGTGCATATCTTTTCAGCTGCCTCAAAGAATTCCCTGTAATGGCTCTTTGCTGCATCTATGAATACAAAATCAAACTTTTCCGTTTCATCAGCATCTGACAGTTCAGAAACAAGCTCATTAAGTATCTCAGAGGCGTCACCGACTCTGAAGTCTATGCGCTCCCCTTCCTTTCTTGATGCGAATTCAGCCTTTGCGGCTTCGACCATTACAGGATTGCGTTCGATCGTTGTAATATGCGCATAAGGAAGCTTCTTTGCAAAAAACAGTGATGAATATCCGTGGGCAGTCCCGATCTCGAGTATTCTTGAGGGATGAGTAAGACCTGTCAGTAGTCCAAGGATCTCCTCGGTTTCAGTAAAAATGAGAGGAACGTCTGCATCTTCGTTTGTGCGCCTGAGTTCCGCAAGATCTTCATCCACTGCCTTGTGATGGCTGTCAACAAACTCTTTGAAAGGAATATCCCTTACATATTTCATTCGCCTTCGCCTTCGCTTTCAGTGCCGTCTGCGGGTCCTTCTGTCTCTTCAGCTTCTTCCGAGGCAGCCTTTACGGCATCCTCATACTCTTCAAGCCATGAGTTGTATTCTTCCTCGTCAGCAGTGAACCTGTGCGTTCCGTCAAGAGTGCTGTTAAGTACATAATATGTGTACTCGTGCTCCTCCGGATACAGAGCAGCCATTATGGATTCCCTGCTCGGTGAACAAAGCGGCTTGTCCGGAAGGTCGTCAACGCTGACAAGCTCCATGTTGATCTGGTTGTGGATGACTCCCGATATGGTCGCTCTCTCCTTATCGACCGATGTCTCTTTTTCGATCATCGATGCCATTACGAGCAGCTGCCTTGTGGTTATGCCAAGCTCGTCTGCCCTGGCGCTGCAGTCTTCATCATAGAAATTTCCGAATGCATCGAGCATCATGATGATCATCATGGTTTCGTCAGCATCTGCGGAAAGAGTGTATTCGCCAGGCAGCAGGAATCCTTCTATGAGATCCGCGCCTTTCAGCTTTTCAGGGTTTTCTCCAAGGACATCGAGCTTCGCGAGATCAGGCGAAGCGGCAGCTTTGAGGAATTCATCCTTATCAGCCAGTCCGTCCCTGTCCAGCGCAGTGGCAAGCTGTTTTACCGTATAGCCTGCCGGTACCGTGAAACCTTTTGATGTGGTAAGTCCGCTCTGAAGTGTTCTCAGTATGCTGAATGAATCCATCGAAGGAGAAAGGTAATAAGTACCAGGTTTAAAATCATCCGCAAAAGTGATCTTCCCAAGTGTCTCGAACTGTGATGCGCTCCTGATGAACTTCTGCTCATCAAGATTTACTGCGATCTCGCTCAGCCCCTCTCCTTCTTCTACGACAAAATCCGCGTAGGTCGTACGCGTTCTGTCGTAAGGTTTGGACATCATGGATACATACCACTGGACCACTACTGACAAAAGTATGAGTACGGTAATGATCACCAGCGGTCTGTGAAAACGCTTGATGCTCTTAGGGTCTTCTTTCAAGTGGTTCTCCTACTTGGATCTTCCGAGATATTCGCCCGATCTTGTGTCGATCTGGATCCTCTCGCCTTCATTGATGAAGATAGGGACCTGGATAACTGCGCCTGTCTCAACGGTAGCAGCCTTTGTAACGTTGGTAGCTGTATCTCCCTTTACGCCAGGCTCTGTCTCGACTACTTCGAGGTCTACAAAGTTAGGAGCTTCAACAGTGAATGCATTGTCCTTGTAGAATTTTACTGTAGCGACGTCATTCTCGCGGATATACTTGATGGCATCCTCAACAAGTTCATATGTAAGAGGAACCTGATCGTAAGTCTCCTGATCCATGAAGTAGTAGAGTTCTCCGTCATTGTAGAGATACTGCATCTGCTTTGTCTCGATATGAGCCTTAGGGAACTTGTCGTTAGGGTTGAAAGCTTCCTCGCGTGTAGCGCCTGTAAGGATGTTTCTGTACTTTGTTCTTACAAAAGCAGCTCCCTTGCCCGGCTTAACGTGCTGGAAATCGAGCACAACATGTGGTTCGCCGTTCATCTCGAAAGTAATACCTTTTCTGAAGTCACTTGCATAAATCATTGGTGTTTCTCCTTATAATGAAAATTTAATAAATATTAGCCAGCTGATATGACCTGTATCAGTCGTCGTCATTCTCTATTTCTCTTTCCCACTAATGCAGTAAAATCTACCCTGTTATTATTTATCTGCTATAGCTTCTCCGACAATGCTGAACACGTCATTCATCATGGTGCCGATCGCCATCTGAGCCTGCATGTACTGCGCAGCAAGAGGTTTTGTCATAACCATTGTGCTGAGGCTCTGGAAACGCGCAAACAGATCCTTGTCAGGCTGCTGTCCGGTAAGCTGGAGCGTCTGGAGCTGCATCTGCAGTTCTGTGAGCTCCTTAAGCATTTCGGCGCATTCCTTGTCATTATCAACTTCTTTTCTTATCCTGTCGAATTCCTTAAACTCGTTGGATTCTCTGATAGCTCTTGCAAGGCTGTGAGCCTCGTCATATACATTCATTTACTGTTTACCTCCTTTATACATAAAGAATTACAGGTATGATCATCGGACTCTTCTTTGTCGTGTTATATATGAAAGTCTTCATGTCAGACTTTATAGCTCTTGTAAGGGATGCTTCATCAAGTGCACCTTTCGAAGTGCTCTTGCCTATCGTGTTGTAAACGACGTTTATCGCTTCTCTTATAAGATCCATGTGTTCTTCAACGAATATGAACCCCTTTGTTTTGAGGATAGGTTCCGCCATGAGAGAGCCTGTTGCCGAATCGAGAGCGACTGATATGGTGATGAGTCCGGCCTGTGACAGTTTCTTCCTGTCCTTGAGCACCACGCTGCCTACATCACCTATTCCGTATCCGTCTACCATCACATCCTCTCCGGATGTGAATTCCCTGACTAGATGCGTTTCCCTGCCGTTCACCTCAAGCGCATCGCCGTTTCCAAGTATGAATATGTTGGTTTTCGACTGTCCGAGCGCATTTGCAAGCTTTGCGTGTTCCGCAAGGTGTCTGTATTCGCCGTGAGCAGGTATGAAGTACTTCGGTCTTATAAGCGTATGTATGAGCTTCAGTTCTTCAGATGAAGCATGTCCGGAGACATGTACGTCCATAGCAGACGCGAGCACAACATCCACTTCTTTCTCATAAAGCCTGTTGACGATCTGCGAGATCACCTTTTCATTGCCCGGTATAGGCGACGATGAGAATACCACTACGTCGTTTTTCTTCAGCTTGATGGACTTATGGTTGTCATAAGCCATTCGCGTAAGAGCGCTCATCGGCTCTCCCTGACTTCCTGTTGTGATGATAGTGATCTTGTTATCGGCGATATTCCTTGCTTCGCTCACGTCTACGAACACTGAGTCCGGTATGTCATCGAGGTAGCCCAGGGCTTTTGACAGCGACAGAAGATTCTCCATGGATCTTCCTGAAACCGCTATCCTTCTGTGGTGCTTCATCGAAGCTTCGATGAAGTATTTGATCCTGTGTACGTTCGAAGCAAACGTTGCGATGATTATGCGCCTTTCGGTGTTGTCAAAGATCTCGTCAATAGAACGCCTTACAACAGCCTCGGACGGAGTATAGCCCTTGCGCAGTACATTCGTGCTGTCGCAGAGCAGAACGTCTACGCCCTGATCTCCGAGCTGCGAGAACCTGTTGAGATCGATCACCTTGCCGTCCAGCGGCGAATAGTCGATCTTGAAGTCTCCTGTATGGACCACATGGCCGCCCGGGAATTTTATGGAATATGCCAGTGAATCAGCAATGCTGTGATTGGTCTGGATGGCTTCCACAGAGAAGCATCCTACTTTGAATCTGTCACCGGATCTGATAACGTGTCCCTCACAGCTCAGATAGTACTCCTCGAGCTTGTGTTCTATCATGCCCATTGCCAGAGGCGATGCATACACCGGAACGCTCATCTCCTGGAGCAGATAAGGAATGCCTCCTATATGGTCCTCATGTCCGTGAGTTATGATAAGTCCCTTTACCTTCTCCATGTTTTCCTTGAGATATGTGAAATCCGGTATCACGATGTCGATCCCGAACATCTCATACTCAGGGAAAGCAAAACCGCAGTCGATGATGAGTATCTCATCATTGCACTCAATAAGTGTGCAGTTTTTGCCTATCTCCTTCATGCCGCCCAGAGAGATGATCCTGAAAGGCGGCCTTACCTTTTCCTTATTCTTTTGTATCGCTTTAGCGGGGGCTTTTGCCCTCCGCTTATTATTATTCTTATATCTTGTCATAAATGGCGAAGCCGCTATTTAACAACGAAGTTGATGATCTTGTTAGGTACATAAATAACCTTGACAACTTCGCGTCCTTCCGTAGCTTCCTTGAATCTGTCCGAAGCTCTTGCGGCTCCTTCAACTACCTCCTTTTCTGAATTGTTTGGCAGCATGAGTTTGTCCTTAAGCTTGCCGTTTATCTGCAGAACGATCATTATCTCGTCTTTTACGAGAGCTGATTCGTCGCATTCCGGCCATGCCCTGTTGTAGAGCCTGTCTTCATGGCCGAGCTGACTCCAGAGTTCCTCCGTGATATGCGGAGAGAACGGATTGAGAAGCGTCAGCAGCGTCTCGATCGCTTTATTGAACAGCGGCAGGTTTATATCGCCGTTCTTGTATTTATACATCTCATTTACGAGTTCCATGATGGATGCAATGGCAGTATTGAAGTTGAATCTGCCGCCCGCATCTTCCGTGACCTTCTTTATTGAAGTGTTCATCATGAAATCGAGGGCTTTGTCTGCTGCGTTCGCAGCCTTGTACTCTGCTGCGACTTCAGCATCTCCCCTTATGTCATTGATATATTCATATACCAGTCTGTATACACGGTTGAGGAATCTGTAGCTTCCCTCAACGCCCTCATCAGACCAGTCAAGTTCTTTTTCAGGCGGTGCAGCGAAGAGGATAAACAGTCTTGCAGTATCCGATCCGTATTTTGCCTGGATCTCTGCAGGGCTTACAACGTTGCCGAGAGACTTGCTCATCTTGGCTCCGTCCTTGATCACCATGCCCTGTGTCAGGAGATTTTTGAACGGTTCCTCCTCCTTGCAGAGCCCTATGTCGTGCAGGAACATCTGGAAGAACCTTGCGTACATGAGGTGGAGTATCGCGTGCTCCACTCCGCCGATGTACTGGTCGACGTTCATCCAGTAGTCTGCCTTCTCCCTGCTGAACGGCGCCTTGTCATTATGAGGATCGCAGTATCTGAGGAAGTACCAGGATGAATCCACGAATGTATCCATCGTATCCACTTCTCTCTTTGCAGGTCTTCCGCAGCATGGGCAGGCTGTATCCACGAAGGTCTTGCTTGTTGTGATCGGAGACTCTCCCTTGCCTGTGAACTCAACGTCTGTCGGAAGCAGTACTGGCAGGTTTTCCTCTTTCTCAGGTACCCATCCGCACTCATCGCACCAGATCATAGGGATAGGAGCTCCCCAGTATCTCTGTCTCGAAATAAGCCAGTCTCTGAGTCTGAAGTTGACAGTCTTGTCGCCTATTCCCTTCTCGTTGAGCCACTCGATCATTGCAGGGATGGCTTCCTTGTTGTTCATTCCGTCGAACTGTCCGGAATTGATCATCTTTCCTTCAGCTACGAAAGCTTCCTTCAGATCATAGAGATCGATGGAAGGATCCTCAGGATCTACGACCGGGATTATGTCCAGACCGAAAGCTTTGGCAAAATCGAAGTCTCTCTGGTCATGAGCAGGAACGGCCATGATGGCGCCAGTACCATATCCCATGAGTACATAGTCGGAGATATAGATAGGGATCTCCTTTCCGTTCACCGGATTGACAGCGTATCTTCCGATGAAGACGCCTGTCTTTTCATTGCTTGTCGATGTCCTTTCGATATCGCTCATGCGGCGGGCTTTCTCCTGATAAGCCTCTACTGCGGCTTCCTCAGGGCGGCCTGCTACGAGTTCGTTGACGAAAGGATGCTCCGGCGACATTACCATGTAGGTAGCGCCGAAGAGTGTATCTGCTCTTGTAGTGAATACTTCAAGCACCTTGTCGGAATCCTTGATCTCAAAATTGATGTTTGCGCCGTAGCTCTTTCCGATCCAGTTGCGCTGCATGGTCTTGACCTTATCAGGCCATCCCTCGAGCTTATCAAGGTTATCGAGCAGCCTGTCAGCATAATCCGTGATCTTCAGATACCACTGGGACAGATTCTTTTTGGTGACTTCAGTTTTGCATCTCTCGCACTTTCCGTCTACGACCTGCTCATTTGCAAGCACGGTCTGGCAGCTAGGGCACCAGTTTACAGGGTTGTCCTTCTTATATGCGAGACCTTTCTTATAGAACTGGATGAAGAGCCACTGCGTCCACTTATAATAGTCAGGCGTGCATGTAGCGATCTTGCGGTCCCAGTCATACGAAAGGCCCATGCTTGCAAGCTGCCTGTCCATCTCATCCATGTTGTCAAAAGTCCACTTTGC
>JAFVPI010000121.1 GCA_017505405.1 Mogibacterium sp. | reverse complement strand
GGGAATGTAAGCAGAGCTTCAGGGCCGTTATCATCGATTGCCCGTTTGAGAGGAAGAACAGGAAAAAGAAGAAAGGGGGTGAAAACTAATGGCAGAGAACTACAACTTAATACGAGCACCGCTTGAGATGTACACTGCAGCGGATGTCGAGCCGAAGGAAGTGAAGTGGCTATGGTATCCGTATATCCCGTTCGGGAAGGTGACGCTGATTCAGGGAGACTCCGGTGATGGCAAGAGCACCTTCGCTCTCAACCTTGCGGCTCTCCTTACCAGGGGGGATACACTCCCGTTCACGGGAGTGTCGCATGAACCAATGAGGGTGATATATCTCAATGCGGAAGACGATGCAGACGATACTGTGGTACCGCGCTTCATGAAAGCGAATGGCGAACGGAGTCGTCTGTATTTTATTTCCGAGGAGAAGCAGCGGCTGAACTTTTCCGACGACAGGATCCGCGAAGCGATTGTGAGCACAGGAGCGAGAGTGTGCATACTTGATCCGCTTGCGTCATATCTCGGTTCTGATGTCTCGATGAACCTCGCCAACGAGGTAAGGCCGCGCTTTGAATCGCTGATTGAAGTCGCGAGAGAGACCGGCTGCGCGATCATCATCATCGCGCACATGAACAAAGCGGAAGGGCTTAACGCGAAGTACAGAGCTAATGGATCGGTCGACATCGTCGCGGCGGTAAGGAGTGCACTGGTCATCGGCCGGTCAAGTGATGACGCGGATGACCGGATCATGGCGCAGAGCAAAAATAATCTTGCGCCGCTTGGATCGTCTATTCTCTTCTCGGTCAGTGATGGAGTCGTTGAGTTCATCGACACAGTCGACATCACAGCCGACCAGCTTGTTGGTGCGTACGGAGCCGCGAAGGCGAGGGAGACCAAGCAAGCTGTCGCAAGGCGCGAGCTCCTCGACATACTCTCCAGAGGGCCGATGCCCCAGAAGGAGGTCATGGCGAGGATGAGCGAGCTGGGCATCAGCCAGCGCACTTGCGAATTGGCCAAGGGCACGCTGCCTATAGAAAGTGTCCGCGAAGGCGGGTGCTTTGTATGGAGGCTTGCCAGCAGGCCGGATGGCAACAACGCAACAATGCAGGGCGATACCCCTTTTACGCTCATGCACTGCATGTAAGGGTTGCCACAGGGAGTCCAGAGGGAACGTCTGGCCCACGTATCTTGCTTGCAAGGTGTAGTGGGTTACACTGCATCGGATGCAGACAGGCTCCGTAATATGTTCCTCGCTGGAGGAGGTGCATATTCGGTGCATGTCTTTCCGCAGTGGCGATCATCGTTTTGAATTGGTCGACGCGAGGACTGCAGCATCCGGGGCAGTGTATTTTTCGTTCTCTCGCACAACAGATATTCAACAGATAGTCCGCAAAGATATCGCGAAAGGGTATCACAGTGCGTTGTTGCGGTGTTATTGCGCGGAAGAAAGGAGAACATTTTTATGGCAAGTTTTGCAATATTAAGGATCGAAAAACGCAAGCTTGGGAGCGTGACTCAGCTCAATAATCATCATGAAAGACTAAAAGAAAAGTATAAAAGTAATGAAGATATTGATTCGGAGAGAACGCATCTTAACTATCATCTCGTCGAACCTGACGGCAAATACAGACCAAAAGTATTAGCCAGGATAAAAGAAGTCGGAGCAAAAAGAAGGAAGGACAGCGTGGTGATGCAGGATGTTTTGATCACAGCATCACCGGAATGGATTGATGCGAAGCCGTATGAGGAACAGGTCGAATACTTCAATCACGCTTTCGATTTCATCGCTGACAGGTATGGCAGAGACAACATTTTATCAGCAGTAGTACACATGGATGAAGCGCATCCGCATATGCATCTGGTGTTCGTGCCGATCACTCCTGAAGGAAGACTATCATCGAAAACTCTGATGGGCGGACCGAAGGGAATGGAAAAACTTCAGGACGATTTTCACGAACACATGGTGAAAAAGTATCCGGATCTCACACGCGGGATCTCAAAGAAAATCACGAAGCGCAGACATATTTCATCACAGATGTATAAAAAGGCTGCAACTTTGTATGGGCATTATGATGAGATTGTAAGTGCTATCGATGACATTGGCATGATCGGTAACGCGAAAGCGAAGGAAGAAGCAAAGGAAAAGCTCGCCAGATATGCGCCGGAACTCGCTACTGTGAAGGCTGATCTCGAGTCAACTCAGAAATATATCCAGACACTCGAGAACAGATTATGTAGCAGTGATGCGGTGATCGAGGGCAAGAATGCTGAACTGAACGCGAAGGAACTTGCGCTTTATGAAGAAAGAAGCAAAGTCATGCAGCTTGAGTATCAGCAGAAGAAGCTGATCCAACTGCTCGAAAGGATCCCTCCGGAGATAAGAGATGAGCTGATGAATGGAAAGAAAACGAAGGAGCGTGATGTAAGATGAAATCAATATAGATTAAGCCGTCGCTGTTCTTCAAGCTATATGATTATTTCATTTATGGAACTGTGGAATATTATGATGATATATGCAATGAACTGAAGGAGAAAATGGAGAAGATGCAGCTTCACATGCTGTATACAAAAAGCCTGGAAGCCCTTTCCGAAGAAGAGCGCGAGGCTGCAAAGAAAGAATGCCTTGATCGAGTTGGAGTTCCGAAGGACATCTGATACTAATAATATTATTCGCTTATTAGAACTGACGGAGGTGCTCCCCACCTCCGTCAAAGCAATAGATGCGAATAGTTAGAAATACCTCCAAATTATGAAATAGTTGACCTTTTTATGATATTATAATTAATGTCAACCCTATTTATAATATTCGGTTACAATTATGCGAATGGACATTATACGGAGGAAGGTTATGAAGGTATGTCCAAACTGCGGAAAGAGAATGGAAACAGATTTCTGCGGAAACTGCGGAACGGATTTGCGGAACATTCAGCCCGAGAGAGAGGATGTTTGTATTGATATAGAACTAAATGATGTGAAATCATCAGCTGAAGATGACAGTAAAGCAATAGATATTGGCAATCAGAGCTCTCAGACTATGAATGATGAATTTAGATCTGCTACTGATGATTTGCGCAAGGCAAAAGATGATTTTGTCAAGATGGCCGGTAATTTGGCAGGGTCGTTGGGAAAACTTGCAACCATTAAGGGGGAACAGGTTGTTAGCAGAATAGACGAAGAGATACAGGGAATGTCTAAACCTACACATTCCACAGTAAAAAAGGCCACTAAACCACCTAAATCAATTAAAAAACCTAATGAAACTAGAGATGCTTCGCAAGCTAAATCATTAGATAAGACGGGAGAGATTAATACAAGAGATCTGCCTTCAAATACTTCAGATGGTCCTAGCGCAGACAAAAGCGTAACTGCAATTGCAGTTCTTGTTATGGTTGTTTTGTGTCTTGTTGGTAGCATGCTTGTTCGCGGTAGCATCAGAAATGATTCCAGCAGTCAACCGGATGCTGTCGAGGAAATAGCAGTTGAAGAAACAAAGGAATCCTATAATTTACATTTAGAAGTACAGTATGAGGAGAATATCATCTTTTCTAAGTATGAGGCGGAAGTATATGTAGACGATGAATACTTAGGCCCAGTTGCACAGGGGGAAGTTTTCTCTGATGATATTCTGCTGGAAGAAGGTGAACACAGGATTCAATTCCAAAAGAGTGGCGATAGTTCAGTTGATGGGCGTACCAGCATTGATTTAGAAGGAGATACAGTATTTAGTTGTACGATTGGTGCACATAGCGACGAAATCGACATTACTGGTCGCAGAATAGAAACTAAGGAAGAATACCAAATAAGAATAGAAGAAGAAAAAGCGGCAGCTATAGAAGAGGAAAAGCGGCAGGCAGAGGAAAAAGCTGAAGAAGAAAAGAAAGCTGAGGAAGAAAAGAAGGCCAAAGCCGAAGAAGAAGCTAAGGAAGAGAAGAAGAAAGCCAAAAGCAATGATTATGAAAAAGTTGATTTGGCAACAATGGAAAATGAATTGGATTCAAATGCAGCAGCAGCCAAAAAGAAATATCTTCATAAAAAAATTGAGGTCACTGGTGTAATCGACAGTATTGATGCAAGCGGCGATTATTTCAATATGAGAGATCCTAATAATGAGTGGGATTGGGTAGGTATTCAATGCTTCATTGAAAGTAGTAATCAGGAAGAACAGTTAATGAATCTGTCTAAAGGAGATACAGTGACCGTGGGCGGAGAAGTGTCCTTGGTCGGTGAAATACTCGGTCTTGGGTTAGATATAGATTACATCAAATAATGTATTGACCATTTAAATTGGAATGCATTCTTTAAAAAATAGTTTAGAAATGGAGATCGACATGAAGAAAATCATTGCTATATTTCTTTGTTTATCATTAATGCTAGTTGCCGTCGCATGCGGTGGAGAAGCCAGTGAAAGCAGTGAAAGCGTAGCGAAACCGTCCAGAGATGGGTTCGATGCTTCAACTAATCAAGAACTGGAAGTCGGTGGACTAGTATTTTTTGTTCCTGATTATTTAGATTTCGAGGAAAACGAAAATGGCGATTATGAAGCCATGCTAGAGACTGATCATGGTCTGATTTCTATTGCGAGTAGTGACAGCACTTTCACCGAGGAAGAATTCACATCAAACAAGGTAGATTACATTAAGGAATGGAATGAAATGATAAAATGTGAAACTACGGATGATGATGGATCGTTTGTCACTACAAATGACTCTGGAGTAAAAATAACAGGAAAATCTGACATGATTTTCAATTCAGATAATGGAAAACTGATTATTCTGTATATAATGCAAAGCGAAAATGCAGAATATGACTATATGTCGGACTTCAATGCAATCGTAGATTCTGCTCATAAAGTAGATAATTCAGTTGAAAGCAACGATTCAGATAGCAGCGATAATAGCGGTGGTGGAGATAGACCTGAAACCGATATCTCTCCAGAATTCAAGGAAACAATGGATAGTTATGAGGCTTTCTTTGATGAGTACGTGGAGTTCATGAATAATTATGATGCGAATACTTCGGATCCAGAACTTCTAATGGAGTATGCAGAGCTGATGTCAAAAGAAGCAGATATGCTTCAAAAGATGGAAGCTATGGATGAGAGTGATATGACAACTGCGGAAGCAGCCTACTATTTAGAGGTTACAGCGCGCATAGAAGCTAAGCTGGCAACTGTAGCGTATTAGAGATATCGGTCACATATAATAACAACACAATACATGCTATAGCAAAATGCTAGTGTGTGGCAGCTGCAATTATGCAGTTGCCTTTTTTAATGCTCAAATCATTAAGGAGGAATCAATTATGACAGAAAAAGGTATTACTTGTGAGATCGTGAGGCCAATTGCGGTGCTCTCGGAAAATGAAAGAGGTTATACCAAGGAGGTCAACCTTGTCAGCTGGAACGGGGCTGATCCGAAGTATGACATCAGAAACTGGCATCCAGACAGAGAAAAGTGCGGGAAGGGTATCACACTGACCGAAGAAGAAGCTCATGCTCTTATGGATGCGCTGAAGGAGGTGTTTGGATAAGAAGAATAACAAAAGAAGACAGTCAAAGCATAGACGACAGTTATTGGATAGACGGAGGTGTTTGACACCTCTGTTTTGCTATGAAGAAAGGAGGTGCCGGTATGGCAAATAAGATGAACAGCAGTGCCATTCTGGCATCTCTGTCGCCGCAAGAAATCTTGGACTTCCAGGTCCGCAATGGTATGATTGACCTAGACGATGTCAGAGCGTCAATAGTGGACACAGAAAGGAAGAAAATACTTAAAGCACACCCATACGCGATCAGTCACGGTAAGGATGGTAGATGGCGCACATGGGTGCCGGACAAAAATGCGAAAGACGGTCGTAAGAAGATCGCAAAATCTACAAAAGAAAAGATCGAGGAAGCAGTTGTCTGTTACTATCTGGAGAACGATGAAGAGCTCAGGCGTAAGAGGATGACTCTGAGGGATCTGTACCCGGAATGGCTGGAGTATAAGAAACTCCATTCCTCAGAGACGACTATCCCGAGAGTCGAGTCAGACTGGAAGAAGTATTATGAGAACGATCCGGATACTGTTCCTATCATTAATAAAAGGATCAGAGAGATCACTAAGATCGAACTCGATGAGTGGATACACAAGATGATACGCAAGTATGATATGACGAAGGTCATGTACTACAATGTGTCGCTCATAATCAGACAGATGCTCGATTATGCCGAAGAGCTTGAGATAGTGGAGGAGAACCTGTTCCGCAAGGTGAAGGTCGACAGCAAGAGGATGTTCCGCAAGGTGCAGAAGAAGAAGGACTGCACGCAGGTATATACTAAAGAAGAAGAGATCCTAATCTTCCGCGAAGCCTGGAACGACTTCAAGAACAGCAAACGACTCGTGTACAGACTGGCTCCTTTGGCAGTGATGTTCCAGTTCCTGACAGGAGTTCGTATAGGGGAACTGTGCGCACTCAAATTCGATGATGTTGAGAATGGAGTCCTTCATGTCGTCAGAATGCTGCAGAGAGATTCTGATAAGGTCGTGGAGCATACCAAAAGCCATGAGGACAGAGACGTGCTGCTGACGGATGCTGCTCTTGACATCATAGAGGTTGCAAGAGCGTATCAGGAGGAGCATGGCTGCAAGGGCGAATATATATTCTCGACCACAGACGAAGCGCTGAGCTATGCAGAGACAAATATTCTTTTGAAGAAGTATTGTAAAAGGCTCGATATTCTTTACAGATCGTCGCATAAATCGCGAAAAACCTATATCTCATCGCTGATAGACGCCGGGATAAACATAAATACTATCCGTTCATACGCCGGCCATGCGGATGAGAGAACTACTTATTTCAACTATTGCTTTGACAGGGCGCCGGATGCAGAAAAGAAGATGCTTCTTGAAAAAGCTTTGGAGACACCACTCCCAAGCTAGGCGACAGAGAGCATCAAGCCATAAGATATGGTGTACAGGGTGTTTTGAACAGTACTCAGGGTATGCGGAATCTTATGGCAGTTACATGAGGGTATAAATATATATGCATCCGGCAAACGTACCCAAAATCGCCGTTTCGTACCCAGAAAAATCGCGTCCTATCTATGCAGTTTTTCGTCTTAGAAGTGAATCAAATCAGCCTCAAGTAGTTGAAATATCAACGTCCTGACAAAAGAAAAACCTCCGATTTCTCGGAGGTCTGTGGTGGATGATCAGGGGCTCGAACCCTGGACACCCTGATTAAGAGTCAGGTGCTCTGCCAGCTGAGCTAATCATCCATATTCATTTTCTGCGCTCGCAAAGTGTTTTCGCGAGCCGCTTGATGATATTACCACCCAAGCAGCAACAAGTCAATAGCAAAAACCTTAAAATTTCTTATAATCCGTACATATTAAATCAAATCATTGAAATGTTAACAAATATATAGTAGTATTTCACTGAATATTTATGAACAGGCACGTTTTGATGTGCAAAAAAAGCTAAAACTGCCAAAAAGGGCAATAGACTATACGGAGGAAGAAAATGTTCTGTACAAATTGTGGAAGCAAACTCGTGGATGGCGCTAAGTTCTGCAGCGAATGCGGAGCCAGGGTCGTCAGACCGGAGGAGCCGGTTTTCAGAACAAACCCGGATATTCAGTTTGAGGAGCCGCAGGTAGAAACACCTGCAGTCGAAGCACCTGTGTATGACGAGACTCCTGAAAGACCGGTAAGAGAAAAAGTGTCTTTCGACTGGAGTAACGTGGTTGATGAACCGCAAAAGAGAGACCTGAGTGACATCAAGTCACCTTGGGGCACTACAAGCGGGATCGATGAGAAAGCAATCTATGCTGAGATGACCCCATCGACCGAGAAAAGCCGCACGATGAGCTTCATCGATATTCTCAAGGCTGAAAAGGAAGAAAAGGAAAAGGCTGCAGCAGATAAGGCGATCGAGTACACTGAGGTACTCCATATCGATCCTGATCTTACTGCATTTGATGAGCCGCCTCAGCTTCATTACGCTCCTCTTTATGAGGATGTTGATGAGCCGGTCAAGACTCCTTTCGACCTTCCTGATGAAGAAGAAGCAGAACCTGACTTTGAAGATGAGGCTTTATTCGACGAGCCTCAGTTCGATGAGCCTGAGTTCGAAGAACCGGTTGTTGAGGAGCCAAAGTTTGAAGAACAGGACGATTCCGAACCTCAGTTTGAAGAAGAGGCCGTTGAGGAGCCTGATCTTGGAGAGCTTGCTTTTGAGGAACCTCTGTATGAAGAACCACAGAGAATGGCTGAAGCAGCTGAGGAACCTGAGCTGCAGGTTTCCAGGGAAACGATTGCCCAGTTCGACGAGTATGTAAAGAGCTTCGAGAAAGAGGCCGGAATTATCAGCGAGCCTGAATTTGAAGAACCGGTTATTGAGGAGCCTGAGTTCGAAGAACCGGTTGTAGAGGATTCTGTTTTAGAGGAACCTGAGTTTGCAGAACCGGTCGTAGAGGATTCTGTTTTAGAGGAACCTGAGTTTGCAGAACCGGTTGATGAAGAACCGGTTATTGAGGAACCGGTTGCAGAGGAGCCTGCATTTACAGCTCCTAAGTTTGAGCTCCCGGATTTCCTTAAAAAGGTGACCGAATTTGCGACAAGAAAGGAAGTACCTGTTGTAGAGCAGGTTGCTTTTGAAGAACCTGTCATAGATGCTCCTTCGTTTGAAGAGCCGGTTGCAGAGGAACCTGTCGCAGAAGAGCCGGTCTTCGAAGAACCTGTATTTGAGGAATCGGTTGCAGAGGAGCCTGTAGTAGAGGAACCAGTTGCAGAAGAACCGGTTTTCGTAGAACCGTTCGAGCCTGAGGTAACGCCGGATATCGATGAACTGTTTGCCAGCCTCACACCTGCAAGCCAGACAACAATCGAAGAACCTGTATTTGAGGAACCGGTTGCAGAGGAGCCTGTAGTAGAGGAACCAGTTGCAGAGGAGCCTGTAGTAGAAGAACCAGTTGCAGAAGAACCGGTTTTCGTAGAATCGTTCGAGCCTGAGGTAACGCCTGACATCGATGAGCTTTTCGCCAGCCTCACGCCTGCAAGCCAGACAACAGTTGAAGAACCTGTCTTTGAAGAACCTGTAATTGAGGAGCCTGTAGTAGAGGAACCAGTTGCAGAAGAACCTGTAATTGAGGAGCCTGTCGTAGAAGAGCCGGTTATTGAGGAACCTGTCGTAGAGGAGCCAGCTGCTGAAGAGGCAATGGAAGACCTCTATCTTGACTTCGAGCCAGCTGCTCCGTCAGGCCGCACGGTGCGCTTCGATGCAAGCTTATACGATGACTTTGATGATGATGACGAGGACGATGCAGAGGAAGCAGAGGCGCCTGCTGAAGTAGTTTTCGAGGAGCCGGCTCCTGCAGAGGAACCTGTTGTCGAAGAAGCTGAAGACGATGATGAAGGCATTGATGAGGAGGAGCTCTTCAGGGAAATGGAAGAGACAAAACCTGAGATGCCTGAAATGACCATAGCTCCGCCTGCAGATAAGCAGGAGGAGATAGAAGCACTCAGAAAGAGACTTGCAGAGCTCACAGGTATTGACCTGTATCAGGTCGCGGATCTCAACGCGGCTATGAACCTTGACGAACTCGAGGAAAACGAAGAGCCTGCAGAAGCAGCTGTCACTGAAGAAGCAGAAGAGGACAATGGTGACGAGCTTTTTGAGGAACCCTCGGACGATCTGTTCGAGGTAGAAACAACACAGGATATCGATGATCTCTTTAATGGACTGACTCCAGCCAGCGCAATGTTTGAGCCTGAGTATGAGCCTGAATTCGATGTTGAAGAAATCGTGGAAGAGCCGGTATTCGAAGAAGCTGAAACTGAAGAATTTAAATTCGAACCTGAAACAACACAGGATATCGATGAACTTTTTGCCAGCCTTACACCGGCAAGTGCTCCGGCTGTAGCTGAAGCTGTCGAAGAGGCAGTTGAGGAAGCTGCAGAAGCTGCTCCTGCTGTCGAAGAGGCTATCGAGGAGGCCGAAGAAGCTGTTGAGCCTGTTGTCGAAGAAGTTTTCGAAGAGCCGGCTACTGCTGTCGAAGAGGCAGCTGAAGAAGCTGCAGAAGTGCCGGTAGAGGATATCTATCTGCAGGATGCAGAGCCGTTCGAGAGAGCCCCTAGAGAATACAGGGAAGCTGAAGAGGCCGTTGAAGAAGTCGCAGAGGCTGAGCCATATGTCGAAGAGGCCGCTGAGGAAATCGCAGAAGAGGCTGCTCCGGCTGTGGAAGCCGTTGAGGAACCTGCAGCTGAAGAAGTGGTTGAGGAAGTTGTCGAAGAGGCAGCTGAGGAAGTCGCTGAAGAACCTGCAGCCAAGGAAACAGATGCGCTTTCGCTCGAGGATCTCGAGAAGGATCTGTTCGGCGTCAATCTGGAAGAAGAAGCTGAAGCTGAAGAGACAAAGAAGATAGACAAGTTCTACACACTTTACCGTAAGAACGAGGAATTCCAGAGACTGCTTGACGAGGAGTATGAAAAGCTTAAACACGGCGGCGGACTGACAGAAGAAGAGAAAGCTGCTGTTGATGCCGTTCCTAAGATGGCAGATGTTGAAGCGGCGAAGGCTGCAGCTGCAGCCGCTCCTGTTGCAGCTGCTGTAGGAGCTGTAGTTGCTGACGCGATCCCTGTTGAGAACAAAAAGGCATACAGACAGGTAGAGGATGAGACCATCTATATGTCGAAAGAGGAGCTTGATGCAAAGCTGAAAGCTGAGGCTGCTGCTATTGCTGAAGCAAATACTCCTGTGGAAGTTCCTGACGACAAGGCTGCAAAGAAGAAAGAGAAGAAAGAAAAGAAGGCTAAGAAGAAAGTCGAAGTCGAATACGAAGACGTTGAATCCGGAAGCAAGTTCCTGACCGTTCTTGCTGTGATCATCGCGCTTATTCTCATCATTCTTCTCGCAGTGATCCTGGTCCTCCAGATCGCACCTGACAGCGGTATTGCGGCATGGATCAATTCCCTCATCGAGAATATAACATCGAGCGTCGGCCTTATAGAGCCGTACTCGGGACAATTCCTGCTTTAGGCAGCAAGTAAAACATAATCGAATCTGCAGCGGCAGCCAGACGCTGCCGCTGTACTTATTTTCACCAGTGCATCATGCAGGGAGGAAAAAACATTGGCAGAATATACTGATGGAAAAAGACCAAAAAGGCAAAAGAGACAGAAGAACATTGATCCGGAGACCCGCAGCAGGCGCAGGAAAAGCCGCAGGGGATTCTCTCTGGCGATCATGCTCATAGCTCTTGTTCTGGCGCTTCTTGTCATGTTCGTCGGTGTCATTACCGACTGGATGTGGTTCAAGGACCTCGGATACACGAGCGTGTTCTGGAAAAGACTGCTTACTCAGCTCGAACTCGGAGTGCCGGTATTCGTTGTAGTCACGCTTCTTGCGAGGTTCTATCTCAGAACCCTCAAGAACGGGTACTTCAAAAAAATCGAATCGCATGAGATACCGAATCTCAAGAGGATCAACTCCGCATCGTGGACACTTTCGCTGCTGTTCGGACTGGGAATCGGATTATACACATCCTCGGGCACATGGCTCACATTCCTCAAGTCGAAGTATTCGAGCGAATTCGGCCTTAAGGATCCGCTGTTCAATCTGGATATAGGTTTCTACATATTCAATCTGGACTGGCTCGATAAGGTAAACGAGATCATTCTTGTTTCGGTCATCGGTCTCGTGGTCGTCACGGTAGTCTACTATATGTTCCTGCTGTCAGTCAGGACACCTGACATCTTTGATCATGATGACGAGGAAATGCCGCCGGAGCCGGAGTTTGCTGAAGAGGAAGAGGACGAGGAGCCTAAGGTCATATACCGCACTCCTATCGACCACTCCGTGATAGGCAGAATGGCAAGGGCGAGCAAGAAGGCTGTAGAAGCGGCGTTCGACCCTAACAGAAAGAAGAAGAGAGGCCATACGACCGACATCAATAACAGCAATGTTGAGAACCTGATGAACATTGCCAGCGGCAAGCTCATCATTCTCGGTGTCATTTTCTATCTGATGCTTGCTGTAAACTTCTTCCTGAAGCAGTTTGATCTGTTGCACACTCACACGGGCGCGGTTTACGGAGCCGGATTTGTTGACGTCAATATTACCCTCTGGGTATACCGCATCATCATACTTCTCTGTCTTGTCGGCGCTGTGACTCTTGCGATCCATATCAAGAAGGGCGAGATCACAAAGCTGCTCAAGATGCCTGTGATCATGGTGCTCATATTTGCACTGGGCCTCGGAGCTGCCAACCTTGTGCAGTCGCTCATCGTAAGCCCGGATGAAATCAACAAGGAGTCCAAGTATCTCGAAAACAACATCGAATATACAAGACATGCGTACGGAATCGACGATGTGAGAGTCGCAAACTTCGCTGCTGATGATTCGCTTGATGCTGACACGATCAAGGAGAACGATGAGACTATAGGAAATATCCGTATCAACGATTACGGTCCGGTAGAAGATTTCTACAATCAGACTCAGAGTATCCGTCAGTACTACAGATTCAACGATGTGGACATTGACAGATATAACATCAACGGTGTGATCACCCAGACCTATCTTTCGGCAAGAGAGATAGATGAGGAGAAGATCTCAAATACATGGATCAACAAACACCTCAAGTATACTCACGGCTACGGAGCTGCTGTATCGATGGTCGATACTGTGACCGCATCAGGTCAGCCTGACGTGATCGAGGGCAATATCCCGCCTGAGACAAACGTTGCGGAAATCAAGATAGACAGGCCGGAGATCTATTTCGGTGAGCTTTCAAAGGACTATGTAATTGTCAATACAAAGGAAGCTGAGTTCGACTATCCTGACGGAAGCGAGAACAAGTACACAGAGTATGAGGGCAATACGGGTATCAAGCTGAATCTTTTCAACAGGATCCTGTTCGCTCTGAGAGAGGGCAATGTCAATATCCTCGTTTCGTCAAACATCACTTCGAAGTCGAAGATACTGTTTGTCAGAGACGTGGTCCACAGAGTTGAGAAGATAATGCCATACCTCGCGTATGAAGAGGATCCGTACATGACTATAGTCGACGGAAAGCTCTACTGGATACTCGATGCTTATACAACGAGCAGCAAGTACCCTTACTCTGAACCGTACAATAACGATCCGAACGCGATCAATCCTACCAACTACATCAGAAACTCCATAAAGGTAGTGGTCGACGCATACGACGGAAGCACAAACTTCTACATCGTTGATGAAGAGGATCCGATCGCTAAGACATATCAGAAGATATATCCGAAGCTGTTCAAATCCAGCAGCGAGATCTCTGAGGAGCTTAAGCCTCACCTGAGATACCCTAACGCGATGTTCAAGATCCAGGCATATGTATACTCGAAGTACCACATGGACGAGGTCAAGGTCTTCTACCAGAAGGAGGACCTCTGGGATATCGCTCATCAGATCTACGGAACAGAAGATGTCGAAATGGATCCGAGCTACTACGTATTCAATCTGCCTGACACTCAGGAAGGCGCCGAGTTCATCAACATGGTGCCGTTCACACCGAAGTCAAAGCAGAACATGACTGCGATCATGATGGGACGAAACGACGGTGACAACTACGGTCAGCTGATCGTATACACGATGCCGAAGAACAAGACCATCTACGGCCCGATGCAGATAGAGGCTCAGATCGACCAGAACACCGAGATCTCCAAGGAGTTCTCACTGTGGAAGCAGTCCGGATCATCTTACAAGAGAGGAGACCTCTTCGTAATACCTATCGGCACATCGCTTCTGTACGTTGAACCGGTCTACCTCGAGGCTACAAATCAGGCTATTCCTGAAGTCAAGAGAGTAATCGTGGCTTACCAGGATAAAATCGCTTATGAGCCTACTCTCAGCGAAGCGCTTCTGAGTCTGTTTGGCGGAGATGCCGGAGACGGAGGTAAGAATGTAGAAGGAGTTGATGGCGGAGATGCAGACGATGATGTCAGATCTCTCATCAAGAAGGCACAGAATGCTTATGACAAAGCGATCGAGTGCCAGAAGAACGGTGACTGGGAAGGCTACGGCAAGTACATCAGACTGCTTGAAAACTACCTTACCAAGCTTGCCAATGAAAGCAACACAAATGCAAAGGCCGCTGCACCTGCAGAGGAGCCTGCTGCCGCACCTGCGGAGGAGCCTGCTGCTGAGACTGCAGAAGAGCCTGCTGCTGAGACTACAGATGAAGCAGCATAACATATTTGAAAGGGTAAAAGGATGATCGATTTTGATCTGAATAGAATGTTGTTTACACTGACTCCGGGCGAGCACGACGAAGAGACCGTCCGGAGTCGTCTCATGGCACACCCTGAAGTGAAATTCGTTTCATTCACGGGTGTCGATATGGGAAATCACAGCACTGACGAAAAGATCCCGGTAGCTCTGTTCATGGACGACATGGCAAAGATGATCGAGAGCGGAGTGCAGACTGACGGTTCGTCGGTAGCGCTTCCGACGATAGCCGATCTGTCGAATGCGAGAGTGGACATCGTGCCTGATCCGGACGTCAACTGGTTCGTAGAATACAACTTTGGCAACAGGGATTATGAGACAGGGCTTCCGACAGGAACTCTCAGGATCCCGTCATATCTGCGCCATAACGGTGATACCATGGTGGGCTCAAGGATCTATCTTAAGGAATCTGTAGACAGATTCATGACCGGCCTGCGGAAGGCGCTTGAAGATAACCCGTATGTATTTGAGCATATAAGTGGAGTTGACAGCATAGATGACATAGATGAACTCCTGCTCACAAACGCTACTGAACTTGAATTCTGGGTCAAGACCCCTGATGACAGGGCAGACAGAGACCAGCTCTCAATTGCACAGGAACTCAAGGAGCAGTACTGGCAGCGTGTTACCGGACCTGTCGCTGCTGCTCTCGAACAGACGCTGGAGATACTCGATTATTACGGGTTCGGCGTCGAGATGGGGCACAAAGAGGTAGGCGGAGTAAAGGCTAAAATGGGCAACTCCGGCAATTTCGACCATATCATGGAGCAGCTCGAGATCGACTGGAAGTACTCGACGCCTATGCAGGCGGCAGATAACGAGGCCCAGATAAAGCATATCATCAGGGATGTTTTCCGTGTAAACGGCCTTGATGTTACATTCCTTGCCAAGCCTATCCACGGAGTCGCGGGATCCGGAGAGCATACACACTTCGGTGTGGCTGCGAAGCGCAAAGACGGCAAGGTGATCAACCTGTTCGAGCCTGAACACAGGGACGAGGACTTCATGAGCCCGCTCGGTTACGGAGCGCTCATGGGTATACTTCGCAACTATGAAAAACTCTATCCTATCATCGCGCCTGAGCACGACTCTTTCCAGAGACTGAAGCCAGGCTATGAAGCACCGGTATGTATCGTTACTTCTCTCGGTGTGGATCACAAGACCCCGTCACGTAACAGGACTGTGCTGATAGGACTTGTAAGAGACCTGAAGAACCCGCTTTCAACAAGGTTCGAGCTCAGGTCGCCTAACCCTCATACGAATACATATCTGATAATCGGCGCAGGCTATCTGACGATGCTTGATGGCATTAATGCCGTGCTGGCAGCGGGCAGGACGCCTCGCGAACTCGAAGCATCAATAAGCAAGGGCTTCGGAGAAGAAGACTTCTATCTCGAGAAGGACCGCGAGTACAGGGCTGAGCGCAACATTTACACGGAGTTCACTCCTGAAGAGAGAGAAAAGCTGTTCGGCAAGGCTCCGGGCAATGTGTGGCAGAGCTTTCAGAACTGGGGTGACGGCTGTTTCGACCCTGAAGCAGTCAGCCTCATCACCGGTGGTGATGCTACAATGGCGATGATCCTCAGATCATACCGTGAGCAGATGATCTATAAGTGGACGATGGAATACCATGACAGGTATATCGGAAACACCATGGATTTCCTGAGGAGCTGCGTGAAGCTGCATGAGGACGACACGAACGAATACGACGTGACCAACTGGAACAGGTGCGCGGAGCTCAAGGCTCTGATCGGGCACGAAGTGAAGGGCAGAACCTCCCTGCTGATGCAGGCGAGGATAGCCATCGATAATAATGATTACGCCGGCCTCAGCAGGCTCGAGCTCGAGATCGAGGAGAAGCTCGAGGAGCTCCGCGAGGTCTATGCAAAATACAGAAGAAACATTTTATAACTGTTTAGAGGAAGAAAAATGCTGGATATCAAAAGAATCAGGGAAGATTTTGAAGGTGTAAAGGCCGGTGTTGAAAGACGCGGCAAGGGTGACTTCGGATTTGACAGAATCAAAGAACTCGATGTAAAGAGAAGAGAACTGCTCGCTGAAGTTGAAGCTCTCAAGAATAAGCAGAATGTGACATCGCGCGAGGTGCCGAAGCTCAAGAAAGAGGGCAAGGATGTGTCGGAGCTGTTCAAAGAGATGAAGCAGCTCTCGAACCGCATAAAAGAACTCGATGCTGAAGTCGCAGAAGTTGAAGTTGAGCTCAGGAACGTACTTCTCGGCATTCCTAATGTTCCTAACAAGGACGTTCAGGAAGGTGCTGACGACAGCGCCAACGTTGAGCTTCGCAAAGTGGGCGAGCCTCGCGAGTTCGACTTCGAAGCGAAGGCTCACTGGGACATCGGCGAAGCACTCGACATTCTCGACTTCGAGAGAGCCGGCAAGCTCTCAGGCGCAAGGTTCACTGTATACAAGGGCCTTGGCGCAAAGCTCGAGAGAGCGGTCATCAATTTCATGCTCGACCTCCACACCGAGGAGCAGGGCTACACAGAGATACTTCCGCCGTTTATGGTCAACCGCGAGTCCATGACAGGCACGGGTCAGCTCCCTAAGTTTGAAGACGACATGTTTTACCTGCCGGCAAAGGATTTCTTCCTGATCCCGACAGCTGAAGTGCCGGTCACTAACCTCAGGGCAAAAGAGATAATCCCGATGGAAGAGCTGCCGGTATATTACACAGCCTATACGCCTTGCTTCCGTAAAGAGGCAGGTTCTGCAGGAAGAGACACCAGGGGACTCATACGTCAGCATCAGTTCAACAAGGTCGAGATGGTAAAGTTCACTACGCCGGAGACGTCGTACGAGGAACTCGAGAAACTCACGAACGATGCAGAGGAAGTGCTGAAAAGGCTCGGTATACCGTACAGGGTCGTAAGGCTCTCAACAGGAGACCTGGGATTCAGCTCTGCAATGACATACGATATCGAAGTCTGGATGCCTAGCTACGGCAGATACGTTGAGATCTCCAGCTGCTCCGATTTCGAAGACTTCCAGGCAAGACGCGCCAACATCCGTTTCAAGAGAGACAAGGACACAAAGCCTGAATTCGTTCACACACTGAACGGTTCAGGACTCGCAGTAGGCCGCACAGTTGCAGCTATACTCGAAAACTTCCAGCAGGAGGACGGCAGCGTAGTGATCCCTGAGGCGCTCAGACCTTACATGGGAGGTCGCGAGGTCATCAAATAAAAGCATGAAAAAACCGGCATCGCCGGTTTTTCTTTTCATTTAATATCCGATACCGACCTTGATCATGCCTTCATCGTCCACACCGGTGATGGTCTCACCGGACTCAAGGATCGCAGATATGTGACTGATGACTTCCATTGTGAGGATCTCACCCGGGCATGCGATCGGCGTACCCGGCGGATAGGTGACTATAGGGTCGTAAAGGACTCTGCCGACTGCTTCATAAAGAGGTACATACTCGCCTTCAACAGGAACATTTGCATATTCCAGAACTATATCATCAAAGGAACGCGGACTGCGGTCGATACGCGTGCCTACTCCATAACCTGAAGCGATGTCCTGCAGCGCTTCGAGCAGTCGCTCGTAGTCGCTCCTTATGTTGCCGGCTCCGGTCATCAGAAGCACGTATTCTCCATGTATCATTTCAGGAATGATGCCCCTGTATCTCAACTCCTTGTCGAGGCGTTCGCCGGAAAGCCCCAGTTCTGACATACTCAGGTTGATCTTTGTAGGATCCGGACCCTCTCTGTATCTGTAAAGCGCAAAGACTTCCTCGTCCTGCGAGCCGGATCCCTTGACTCCGCTGCCTTTGACTATAGTCAGGCCGTTTATGCGTGATGCGCCTTTGTAGAAACCTCGCAGGTCTTCCTTCCACGAGCTGATAATATCGCGCCACTTATTGCGCATGATCTTTTCATTTATATCCAGACTCGCCATCAGAAGATAGGACGGGCTCGTTGTCTGCACCATGCGGAGTGCTTCACTGACAGCATCGATATCGACGGAATCGCTGCAAATGTTGAGGATGCCGCTTCCCGTAAAGCTAAGAAGCGTCTTGTGCGTGCTGTTCACTACGATATCGGCTCCGAGGGACTCGGCAGCGTGCTTAGGATGCGGCACGTATAAACCGTCCTCTCTGGCGCTGGCGGCATCGTAGTCGAAAAACTTCAGATGAGCGCCATGCGCCTGATCGACTATGAGTAGCATGCCGTGGTCGTGTGCCACATCCGCGAGCACTGAGATATCGCTGAGCATTCCGCAGTAGTTAGGACTTGTGATCAGTACGGCAGATGCATCGGGATTCGCATCACATGCTTCCTCGAGTTCGTAAGGAGATATGCCTGCAGCTATATTGTAATTTGGATCGGTCTCAGGGCGGATGTATACAGGATTGATACCGCCGAGCCTGAGAGCGCTGAAGGCGGCGTGATGCGAATTTCGGCTCAGTATGAGTTTGCCGCCGACCGGAACGCTCGAAATAATGGCGGCCAGCAGGCCCGCGCTGGAGCCGTTTACCAGCAGCTCCGTATGGCGTATGCCATACAGCTCTGCGTAGTTTTCCATGACATTACGCAGAGCGCCGCGCGGGCAGAAAAGCGAATCCGCCCCCGGGATCTCCGTAATATCATAAGCGGCGGCATTCTTCAGAAGCTGCCCGTAACCCGCTTCATCAAAAAGCCCGCTTCGCCCTTTATGCCCCGGCATGTGGAAAGACACATTATCTGCCGCCGCATTCTTATTCAAAAAATCCGCAATCGTATACTCTTTCATAACGGCACCTATCCGTGATCCCTAAAGACAATATACATTTTTGTCATTATAACATGAAGGCGGCCGGGACAATACATTTCTGAAGACTGTGATAAATCCGCGGGGACATTATGCCGATGCGAGCGTTGTGGAGGAACCGCTGGGATTTCCGAGAGAGACCGCAGGTGAGCGGTCGGAACAATACATTTCTGCGGTAACTATGAAAATCAGCGGTGAGATGTGCCGGATGCGAGACTCCCGCAGGAAGGCAGAAACACACCACGGCAGCGATCCGACGACAGAAGGAACCCCGGGAACTTTTCCGGGGGCCACTGGAGGATCGATGAAGTGGTATGTGTTTCGGCTTCCGAGGGCCCGAGCAGCCGGTACACCTCACCGCCTTGCACTTCAAAAGGAACAGCTTTGTATTGTTATGTTTTTGGCAATTCTGTTATTTTGTTTTTTTTGTTATATAATGGTTAGGCTGAAATAACAGCGCAGTTCTTTTGTTGTGCAAAAGAATGGGCCAATTGGTTCATAAGCGCTGAAAAACGCATTAAGCACTAGTTACCGTAGAAAGATATTATGTGAAAGGAGTTTTCTAAAGGGATGAGCCAAAGGAAACATTTGCCAAGCATCCACGTACCGCATCACAAAAATACGGCCGCATGCGAGACCGTAACGATGCCGATACCGGATGAAGTAAGCATCAGCATGTCCCAGAACATCGGCGCTCCTTGTCAGCCTCTCGTAGAGAAGGGTGATTATGTGAAGGTAGGACAGAGGATCGGAGACGTACAGGCCTTTGTCAGCGCACCTATCTTCTCGAGCGTCAGCGGTACTGTCAAATCCATAGACAAGGTCCGCGGTTCAATGGGCGGCTTCGAAACTCACATAGTTATCGAGCCTGATAAGAAGCAGGAGGTCAGCGAAGAAGTACAGATACCTGTCATCAACAGCTTTGAGGATTTCGTCAAAGCTGCAAGAGACAGCGGTATGGTAGGTCTGGGAGGAGCGTCCTTCCCGACTCATGTAAAGCTGAACCCTAAGAACCTCGATGAATGTGAGTATCTGGTGGTCAACGCAGCGGAGTGCGAGCCGTTTATCACCACAGATAACAGAGAAATGGTAGAGAACGGTCAGGATGTTCTCGACGGCATGAAACTGATCATGCAGTGGCTGAATCTCAAGAAGGGATTCATCGGCATCGAGACAAACAAACCTGATGCGATCGCCAACCTCAAGAGACTGATCGAGCAGAATGAGATCGATGATATCGAGATCGTACCGCTTCCGTCCAGCTATCCGAAAGGAGCTGAGCGTGTACTCGTTTACGAGGTCACAGGAAAGACGATGAATGCGGGAGTGCTTCCTGCACAGCTCGGAGTCATTCTCGACAACGTTTCGACTATCGGCGTTATGGCTGAGTACTTCAAGACCGGAATGCCTATCGTAAGAAGAAGAGTCACGGTCGACGGCGATGCTGTTACAGAGCCAAAGAACGTGTATGTTCCGATCGGCACAAGGATCGCAGACGTAGTGGAGTTCTGCGGCGGCTACAAGAAGGAGCCTCGCAAGATCATCATGGGCGGACCTATGATGGGAAGAGCCACAAAGTCCGACGAATCCCCGACAATGAAGAACACATCGTCCATACTGTGCTTCAGTCAGGAAATGGCAGAGGTCAAGGAAGAGACAGCATGTCTCAACTGCCAGCGCTGCCACACAGCCTGCCCGTTCGGCCTGATGCCTAGCATCTTTGCCGATGCCTACGAAGCCAAGGACGTAGACAAACTCAACAGATTCAATGTTATGCAGTGCATGGAATGCGGCAGCTGCTCGTATACATGCCCGGCAAGACGTCCGCTTGCACTGACAAATAAATTGTCAAAGATGATGGTAAAGGAGGCGTCAAAATAATGGCTAACAAGTTTCATGAAAATTTGATAGTATCCGCCTCCCCGCATATCGTCACGGAAATGGATACAACAAGGCTGATGGGATCGGTGCTTCTGGCACTCGCTCCTGCATGGATCGCCAGCATTTACATCTTTGGCCTCAGGGCACTGGTGCTGTCGGTCGTATGCGTTGCAGCCAGCGTACTCTTCGAGTACTTATTCAATGCAATCGTGCATAAGAAACAGACGGTCGGAGATCTTTCCGCTGCTCTTACGGGACTGCTGATCGCGTTCAACGTGCCGGCAAACTTCCCGTTCTGGCAGGCGATCATCGGATGCCTTTTCGCCATCGTAGTAGTCAAGGGACTCTTCGGCGGAATCGGAAAGAACTTCTCGAACCCTGCTATCACAGCGCGTATCTTCCTGTTCATCTCGTTCTCGGCCAACATGTCGACCTGGCCTCTGACGAGACTTGCTGAATCCACGGATGCAGTTACAGGACCTACACCTCTTGCTCTTTACGCAGAGGGCAACATGGATCAGATCCCTGGACTCATGCAGCTTCTGCTCGGATTCCACGGCGGTTCGACCGGAGAAGTATGTGCACTCGCACTGCTTATCGGCGGCATCTATCTGATCGTACGCAAGGTGATCAGCCCGGTAATCCCTTGTGCTTTCATCGGCACAGTGTTCGTATTCGGACTTATCGCAACAGGAAGCCCTTACTGGGCACTCTTCCACGTGCTGTCCGGCGGCGTCATGCTCGGAGCTTTCTTCATGGCTACCGACTATGTAACATCGCCGAAGCTGCCGCTCGGCCAGCTGATTTTCGGCATAGGCTGCGGCATCATTACAATGAGCATCAGACTCTTCGGCTCGTATCCTGAGGGCGTATCCTTCTCGATCCTGCTGATGAACATCTGCACACCACTGCTCAACAACCTGTCCTACAAGTTCTACCTGAAGGAGGGAGGTGCTAAGAATGGAAAATAAAAACAGCGCATTCAAGGAATTCATCTCGCCTATCCTCGTGCTTGTAGTGATATGCTTCGTGACGACATTCCTGCTGGCATTCACATACGGCGTCACAGCACCGATCATTGCGGAGAATACCGCAAAGGCCGCAAGCGAAGCACGTATGGAACTCCTGCCTGACGCAGACAACTTCAGTCCTTCCGATGCAGAAGCTTATGTCCTCGAGGATGGTAAGGTATACGTCGAGGATTGCTATGTTGCAGACAACGGCACAGGCATGGTAGTCACAGTCAAGACAAACTCCTACGGCGGCATGCTTACTGCCATGGTCGGCATCGACAAGGACGGAGCCATAACCGGAGTAAAGGTCACAGACCATGCTGATACACCGGGCGTTGGTACAAAGGCACATGATGCCGGTCACCTTTCGCAGTACGAAGGACTCACCGAACTTACAAGTGACCAGGTCAAGTCCGATTCATCCGTTCAGCACGTGACAGGAGCTTCCGTATCCTCGGGAGCCATCCACAAAGCTGTATACTGCGCACTAGCTCAGTTTGACGCGATGGGAGGTGTAAACTAATGGAAAAGAAAAGTAAGCTCTCGATACTGACTAACGGTATCATCAAGGAGAACCCTACGCTGGTGCTCCTGCTCGGAACTTGCCCGTTCCTGGCTACATCTTCATCGCTGATCAACGCGCTCGGAATGGGACTTTCGGCAACAGCCGTACTGATTTGTTCCAACATCGTTATTTCGATGCTGCGTAAGGTTATTCCTGACAAGGTCAGGATCCCTTGCTACATCGTAGTTATCGCCGGATTCGTAACACTGGTGCAGTTCGTGCTCCAGGCTTACGCCCCGGACATCAATAAGGCACTGGGAGTATTCATCCCTCTGATCGTAGTAAACTGCATCATCCTCGGCCGTGCTGAGGCGTTTGCGAACAAGAACTCCGTAGTCGATTCCGCACTCGACGGTATCGGAATGGGTATCGGTTTCACACTCGCTCTTGCTGCCATGGGAGCTATCAGAGAACTTCTGGGAACAGGCTGCCTTCTGGGCTTCACGATCATCCCTAACTTCTCGATCGGCTTCTTCAATCTCCCTCCGGGCGGCTTCTTCGTATTCGGAGTGCTGATCGCGATCATGCAGGCCGCTACAAAGGGCAAGGCTCTCAAGGCAAAGGGATTCAGCTGCGGACTCTGCCCGATGTACAATTCGTGCAACACAGCTGAAGCCAATGAGGAAGTCGCAGCTGAGAAGAAGGCTGCTGCAGCAGTATAGAAGGGAGGACAGACATGATAGTAAACCTTATAGTCATTTTCATGGGAATAGTCCTCGTCAATAACTTCGTACTGTCCCAGTTCCTTGGAATTTGCTCGTTCCTCGGAGTTTCAAACAAGATGAGCTCATCCATCGGTATGGGCGGTGCGGTAGTCTTCGTAATGGTTATCGCCGAACTCGTTACCTGGCCGGTAATGCAGCTCCTCAACAAATTCGAGATCGGATATCTGCAGACTGTAGTATTCATTCTCGTAATCGCCGCGCTCGTACAGTTCGTAGAGATGTTCATGAAGAAGTACCTCCCGGCTCTTCAGAAGGCCCTCGGTATCTTCCTGCCGCTCATCACCACAAACTGCGCGATCCTCGGTGCAACGATCAACGCAATAAGTTATGGTTATTCCTATATTGAATCCGTAGTATATGCTTTCGGAGCCGGAGTCGGCTACATGGTAGCGATGGTCCTCTTCGCAGGCATCCGTGAAGAGAAGCTCAACAACATGGACGCTATCCCGACACCTTTCAAGGGCGTTGGAATCATCCTCGTTGCAGCTTCGATCATGGCGCTTTCATTCATGGGATTCACAGGGATGTTCCAGTAAGGAGGTAGAAAGATGAGTGGAGTAATGACACCAGTACTGTTAGTAGCAGTCATCGGTCTCGTCTGCGCCGGACTTCTGGTATTCGCATCCAAGGTATTCCATGTAGCGGTAGATGAGAGAATAACTCAGGTCAGAGAGGTGCTGCCTGGCGCTAACTGCGGCGGATGCGGATTCGCAGGCTGCGACGACTATGCGGCAAACCTCGTAGCTGACGCAGAACTGCCTTGCACAAAGTGCTCACCGGGCGGAGCTGCAGTTGCGGCACAGATCGCCGAGATACTCGGAAGATCAGCCGGAGCTACAGAGCCACAGGTTGCGCAGGTAATGTGCAACGGCACATGCGAAGCATCCCGTACGGTTCTCGAATGGCAGGGCATGCAGTCCTGCAAGGGAGCAAAGGGATGGTTCACATCACCGAACGCCTGCATGTTCGGATGTATCGGACTTGGCGACTGTGCAGATGCATGTCAGTTTGACGCTATCGGCGTTGTCGATGGTGTTGCGAAGGTCAACAGAGAAAACTGCGTGGCTTGCGGCGCGTGCGTAGGCGTTTGCCCGCAGAAGATCATCAAGCTCGTGCCAAAGAAAAATCAGGTACATGTTCTGTGCTCATCCACAGACAAGGGCGCTGTTGCACGCAAGAACTGCGACAATTCATGCATCGGCTGCATGAAGTGCACCACAGTCTGCAACTTTGACGCTATCCATGTTGAGGACAACCTCGCAAGGATCGACGAAAGCAAGTGCAAGAGCTGCGGACTCTGCGCAGCCATCTGCCCAACCGGCGCAATCAACAGCTTCAAGAAGCTTCCAAAGAAGGAGCAGGCTGAAAAGGTCGCTGCCGCTAAGAAGGCAAAGGCCGCTGCCGCAAAAGAAGCTGAAAAGGCAAAGGCTGCAGCAGCTCAGGCATAAACACACAGGCCGGCAGGATGATCCGGTCCGGCTGCGAAATGCCTGTAAAAAATCAAAAACGGAGAGAAGCCGCGAGGCTTCTCTTCTTTTTATCCTATTTTATCTTTACACATATATAGTATGGGCATCCATGCAGCATTATATATTTGCGGTATCTTTTGCTGCATCTTTATATATGCATTATTAATATATCAGCACACATGGGCGCTGCATTCAGGGATCACGCCGCCAAAACTTACCCGGTTCAGCCTGCCCGACTCACAAATGTACAGATCATCCGACAGCACCTCGCTATCCTTTACTACAGAACGGTTTGCGGAACGAACCAGATCGGCAAGCTGCTGCGGATCCTGGTCTTCTACAGCAATGAGGATAAACTCGTGTACAGACGAGGGCAGCACATAAAAATCGCCTAGCAGCTTGCTGATACGGCTGATCACACCCGGGTAGAATAATGCGCCGGCTCCCCAGAAGAATCTGGAATTTGTAAGCACGAATGCCGGACCGGCTCCTGCCGGCGCTGTTTCGGTCTCAGGATCAAGAAGATTCCTGCATTCCCCGGGATCACTGATGACCGATTCACCGAGATCCTGCAATACCGCAGGAAATCTTTCAGCGGTGTTACTGATGGCTGTATCAAATAGTTCATCTACAGTCATCTCATATTCTTTCAAAAGTGCATCTGTGATGACGGCTCCGTACTCACCGCTGCCTATTTCGGCAATAAACACAAAACCGCATCCCAGCTCGAGGCATGGAATACCCTTAAGGTATTCTTTGTTACGGCCCCTGTTAAGCATCCGTACTCTGAGTTTGCCCGGATCCCCAAGCATTTCGAAAGAATCCCTTGCAAGAAAACCCGCCATACCCATACTGCGTATTGCAGTATCTACAGCTTCATGAGAAAGATCAGTGATAGAAGTTCCGTCCCTGTACGCTTTGTAAAAATCTTCAATGTAGAATGTCGGCGCGCATTCCAGACCTTCTTTCCTGAACAGGACCCCGTTCAGAACTCCCCGCTGAGCCTTATTCACCTTACGCTCCTCTACTTTCATATCGTCCTCTCCGGATTCATACAGCGTGCTTCGGCACTGCGATACAAACTCCTCTTTGAAACCAATAAGATCTAACATATAAAACTCCTTTCATTTGTTTACTTGCCAGGAGGGACACATAGTTATCCATCTGAAAAACTCCCGGCATGGTCTGGTGCGGCAGCCTGCTTTGCATACAGCCTGCTGCGGGCTGCCGCCTGGGGGAAAAAGCCAACTATTGTGAAAACGGTTGTGCTGTGAGCCCACAGTAATCCTTTGCGGCACCAGGAGTCAAATTGCAGAAAAGAACAGGTTTTTATCAGTTATTGCAAGGAGTTAAGGCAGTTTTCGAACAGCCGCCGTGAGCTTTATGCTGAAATAAGTGCTTTGGATGTTTAAAAAAGGTCACACGATTACAGCACCTGTTGCCGCCCGAATACAAGTGCCTGCTATCTCAATGCTTGAATAAGCACATGTTTGTCTGTACAATATGACAGGTAAAAGCCGGCTGCAAAATGCCGGATGCGTAAAAACGCAGCATGAGGCAGGCACAACACGCGCATGAATGTATCGCGCCTGCTGAAAATGTAAAAAAGAAGGAGATCGTTTTATATGATCGATGAATATATAAAAGCCTTAAAGGCCGGGGAAAAAGAATACAAAGCGCGGCTCGCGGCGGGAGAGTATCCGTATCTGCCGGCGCTTGATGACATATGCCCTGAGAATAATACACTGACTCAAAGAACTGTCGGGCTCCAGGAGATCCCGGTAGACCTGATCGCCGGCACCAAGACACGTGCCCGGCAGAATTCATTTGCGCCGGGCTTTATGCCGCTCCTCGATACCGACACGGAATTTGCGGCAAAGTGGAGCAACCTGTATCAGGCTCAGCTCAATGAAGGATTCAACAGTCCTATAAAGGTATACGAGTATCTGCACAGGTTCTATGTGCAGGAGGGAAACAAGCGTGTATCGGTAAGCAGGTTCCTTGAGATGCCGATAATAATGGGTGATGTCATCAGGGTCATCCCGACGGTGGAGGTGATGGATGAGAACCCGGTCTATGCCGAGTTCCTGGATTTCTACAGGGTTGCGCCG